>NZ_JBEFDG010000024.1:0-9363 GCF_040137905.1 Corticimicrobacter sp. | reverse complement strand
CTGGTGCCTTGGTCCTGGCTGCTACTTCTGCCCTGGTGGCGCGTGCGCTGATGCGTCCGCCGCCGCCCGAGATTGTCGTCAAGGAAGTGCAGGTCGAGCCGCCTGCCAGCCGCCAGATACTGGTGGCGGTTGATGATTTGGAGCCGGGTGAGTTTATTAAAGGTAATTCTTTTAGTCCGAAACCCGTACCTGTTGGTGAGATCCGGGCTGGTGATGTAGAGGCCAGTTATGCCAGCAATTTAAACGGGGCTACGTTGCGACAGCCGTTGAAGCAAGACGAGCCACTGCGGTTTGATTTGTTGGTGCGGCCCAATGAACCAGGTTTCCTGGCTGCTGTTTTAGGCAAAGGGATGCGTGCGATTACTGTGCCGACCAACCCGGTGGCGAGCAATGCCGGGCAGGTGGCCGCAGATGATCGCGTGGATGTGATTTTGAGTCTGGATGTCAACGGTATTGTGTCCGCACCAGGGGCAAATCAGCCCCCACCGTTAGCTGCCGAGACGATTTTGTGCAATGTCCGCGTGTTGGCCTTGGGCGTGAACGCAGACAGTATCGTGCCCGTACACACGTCCAGTGAGCCTGAGAATAAAGCAGACGCGCAGAAAAGAGCCACTGCAAACCAATATTCGGAAACAGTGACTTTGGAGGTCAATCCACAGCAGGCTGAGCAACTGGCGGTCGCCAAAGGTTTGGGCACATTGCATATGTCGTTGCGGCGAGCCGATGATCAGACCTGCTCGCAGACGTCGGAAAATTCGCGACGTATTGCGAGCAGTGCAGGTGATGTGGACGGTGTGACGCGATTGAGCGATACGACGAATATTTTTGGGCGTGTTTCAGTGAGAAATATACCCAGCGCCACAGTTTATATGGGGCGAGCAGCGCGCCAGACTTCATTGGGTAATTCGCGATAGCCTGCCCAATAAATATGTCGAATTCGCATCGTTCAGTTTCTATAGATTTTTGAATATATGAAAAAGAAATCCCTTGTGATACGCGTCAGCTTGCAGACCTTCGTATCAAAGATATGCTTCGCATTGCTCTTTGGCATGATGCTTGGCCCTGTATCGCAGGCACAGACAGCGGGCTTGCCAAGAGGTGTGGAGCTTATTTCTCCAGAAGGAGAAATTTTGCTGAAGGTAGGGCAGGGAGAAATGCTGAATCTGAAGCAGCCTGCCGCTCATATTCTGGTGGCTGATCCAGAGATTGTCGGTGTTCAACCTCTTGGCAAAGCTTTGCCGCAAGGGATGCAAGATACCGTCCAGGTGGTGTCCCCCGCTGTGTCGGCAGACCCTGACGCGATGACCATGAATGTGGATAGTCCAGTTGTCTCAAGAAAAAAGTGGCCTATATATGGAGAGAAGGTTGGTGTAACGACGCTGTATGCGCTGGATGATAATGAACAGGTGATCACGGCTTTTAGAATAAAGGTCGAGTATGACTTGGAAGGGCTGAAAGAAAAAATACTTGGTTGGAATCCTGGTATAGATAAAGAGAGCTTCAGAATCGAGCCTTCGGTGAACGACAGCTTGTTGGTTCGCGGCAATGTGCGGACACCGCTGCAGGCCAAACAGTTAATTGAAAGTGTTCAGACCTATTTGGATAGTGTGTCGGGACCTCGAGGAGGTGGAGCAGGCAGCGGTGGTAGGAATTCCCGTAGCGTCATCAACCAGCTCAAGGTCGAGCAGTCCGCACAGGTCAATATTCAGGTGCGGGTGGTCGAGATGTCTCGCACGATGTCGCACGAGCTGGGCTTTGACTGGGCTGCCGTGCTGAGTACGAGCCGGGGTGTCGCCGGGGCGGCGACCGGTGGCTTCGGCAATCTGTTTTCCGCGGCCTCGAATACGGCTGGCATGGTCAGCGGCATGAATGGCGTGATCGGCAGTGCAGTGCCTGCAGGTGGCGGTATTTCGGCCGGTGGTTTCCGTACTCGCGGCAACTTTGGCCTGGGGGTGTTGCTGACGGCCATGCAGGGCGAGGGTATGGCGACGGTGCTGGCCGAGCCCAACCTCACGGCCATGTCCGGTGAGACGGCGGCGTTTGCCGCGGGTGGCGAAGTGCCCATCGTGATCATCACCAACAACAATGTCCAGATCGACTACAAGTCCTATGGCGTGATCCTGCGCATGACGCCGACCCTGCTGTCCTCCAATCGCATCAGCCTGCATATCGCGCCTGAAGTCAGCGAACTGACGGCCGAGGGCTCTGTCACCCTGGAAGGGGGATCGACGATTCCGGCCTTTACGGTACGGCGCGCCGATACCACGGTCGAACTGGCCAGTGGCCAGAGCTTTGCCCTGGCCGGCATGCTGCGCAGCAATACCGGGCAGACGGTTCAGGGCGTGCCGGGCTTGCGCAGCCTGCCGTTGCTGGGTCGTTTTTTCGAGCATGAACAGACCGAGCGCCGCGAAACAGAACTGGTCATCCTGGTGACGGCCTATGTCGTCGATCCGGTCTCGAAGTCCGACCTGAAAGTACCGGGCCAGGGCATTCCCGATATCGATTCCCTGGTGCCGCAGCAGGCTGCTGCAGGCTATCTGTACTGAGGAGGACACCGTCCATGCTGAAGAATTCAACGCTTTCCCGCTGGTCCAGGCTGGCTGTCTCCGCGCTGCTGGTATCTGCGCTCGGTGCATGCATGACGCCGCCTGCGCAGCCGGTCGCGGTGCAACCCCAGGCCCTGGCGCTTGGGCTGACGGTTACCGAAGATGGTGGCCTGGCTCCGGATGCGCTGGAGCAGGTCAATGAACTGCTGCGCCAACAGGGCCGCATCAGCCGCCAGACGCTGACGGTGGCACCGCTCAGCACGCAGGGTGTGCCCATGGCCGCCCGTCTGGCCGAGGCATTGCGCCAGGCCGGCGCAAGCGATGTGGCCGTGTTGCCGCTGGCCGGCATGGCAGCGCAGGAAGCCGCATTGGCTCAGGGCTGGGATCTTGAACTGCGCTCGGAGTCCATCGCTGTGCAGGCGCAGGATTGCGGGCCGGCCAACAAGGATCTGAACCGCTGGCCGCTGACCTCGCATCCTTACTGGAGCCTGGGGCCGCTGGGTTGTGCCAACCGGCACAACCTGGCACAGATGGTCAGCGATCCGCGTGACCTCATCCAGCCCAAGGTGCTGGAATCCGCCGATGGCGTGGTGACGGCCGAAGCCGTGCGCCGCTACCACGAAGACGAAGTGAAAGACCTGGTCGATATCGATTTCGACGAATAACGGAACAAGGCAGCAAGCGACATGAGCGAAACCGATATCCAGTCTGATCTTGCAGGCGATCCGCGTGTCACGGTATTCGTGACACCGGCCGATGTGCCGCAACTGACCGACTACCTGGACCGCCTCGGACGGCCCCGTGTCGTGGCGGCGGGTGGCGTGGCTGATGCTGCGGCATATTGCCGGCAGCAGGCTGCTCCTGCGATCCTTGTTGTCGATATCAGCCACGAGGCCCATCCCCTGCCTGCCCTGGGTGAACTGCTGCAGGCCGCGGGTCCGGCTTGTCGCCTGGTCGTACTGGGCGAGCGCAATGACGTCAATCTCTATCGCAGCCTGCTCGGCGAAGGCGTGGTGGACTACCTGCTCAAGCCGGTGGCTTTCGACCAATTGGCCCAGGTGCTGCAGCGTGCCGATGATGACCAGCCGGTACAGGTGCCGGCTTCCGGTCGGACGATTGCCCTGACGGGAGCCAGCGGTGGAGCTGGAACCAGCACTGTGGCTGCTGCCCTGGCACTGGCGCTGGCCCGTATTGGTCATGCGCCCCAGGCCCTGGTGGACTTCGACCGACGCAACGGTGACCTGCCGCTGTTGCTGGGTACGGGGCCGACCGATGGTCTGCGGGCTGCTCTGGATGCCGGAGACAGTGATCCGCGCCTGCTGCTGCGGACCCTGTCACGCATCAGCGACCGCATCTATCTGCTGGCCCAGCAACCGGACATTGATGCCGGCACCCTGGACGAAGGGCAGGTGCTGCAGCTGGGCGCGGCGCTGTGTCGTCTGTTCGGCCTGTCGATCTGGGACCTGCCGGCGCAACGTGATAGTGCCTGCCTGGAAGTGCTGCGCCACGCTGAAGTCCGGGTGGTGCTGACGGATCTGACCGTGCAGGATGCGCGCAAGGTATTGCGGTTGCTGCGCGAGATTGGCGACGAGAGTGCCGGACAGCGTTTGTTGCTGGTGGCCAATGCAAGTCGCCAGGGCGCGCAGCCTGCCGTGCCTCGCGCACAGTTCGAAGAATTCGTCGGCCACAAGATCGCTCTGGCTCTGCCCTGGGGCGGGCCGGCCCTGGCTGGCAGCCTGCTCAAGGGGCCGTTGGACCCTGATGTTTCCCCGGCATTCCGTGATGCACTGGCGGGCCTGGCCGACCTGTTGTCTGGTCGCCAGCCGGCAGCGGCCGCCCGCAGCCAGGGAGGCGTGGCAGGGCGTTTGCGCTCGCTGTTCACGCGTGATGCAACTGCGGTTCGCCGCGCGGCCTGAGGAGACGCGAGATGCTGGTACGAAAACCCGCTCCTGCGCCGGCAGCACGGCCACAGCCGCGTGCGCTCGGCACGGCCTCGGTGGCTCCGGCACCGGCCACAGTACAGGATCTGCCTGTCGCACACGAGCCGGTTGCAGCAGTGCGCGCTCCGGTAGCTGCTGCGCCAGCGCCTGCCGTATCCAGGCAGGCCTCACCGGCCACGCCACGATCGACAGGCCGTGCCTCCCAGGCGCTGACGCCCGAGTCACTCAACCAGCGTCGCCTGATCCGTACCCAGTTGTTCGAACAGATCGACCCGCTCAAGGCGGCGCGCATGGAGCGCGACAGGCTCAGGAGCCAGATCGACAGCGTCATTCGGCGTATCGCCGACGAACATCGTTTGCACCTGTCTTCGCAGGAAGAGGAAACCATCTCGCGTCAGATGTTCGACGAGATGATCGGTATCGGTCCGATCCAGCCGTTGCTGGAAGATGATTCGATCAACGATATTCTGGTCAACGGACCACACCAGGTTTTTATCGAGCGCTTTGGCAAGCTGGAGCTTTCCCAGGTGTCATTCCTGGACGAGGAACACGTCTTCAATACGGCTCAGCGCATCGCCGCGGCGGTCGGCCGCCGCATCGACGAAGCCAATCCGATGGTGGATGCGCGCCTGGCCGATGGCAGCCGGGTCAATGTGATTACGCATCCCCTGGCGCTGCGTGGTACCACGATCTCGATCCGCAAATTCATGCGCCGCAATCTGGCGCTGGAGTCGCTGGCCGAGCGTGGCGCGATGTCGATGGATATGGCCGACCTGCTGACCAAGGCGATGCAGGCCCGACTCAACATCGTCGTGTCTGGCGGTACCGGTGCCGGCAAGACGACGTTGCTCAACGCGCTGTCCCAGAAAATCGATCCGACCGAGCGCATCATCACCATCGAAGATGCGGCCGAATTGCAGTTGCAGCAGGAGCACGTCATTACGCTTGAAACCCGGCCCGAAAGCGCCGAGGGCACCGGCAAGGTCGACCAGCGCGACCTGATGCGCAACTCGCTGCGGATGCGGCCCGACCGCATCATCCTGGGCGAGGTGCGTGGTGGTGAATGCTTCGACATGCTGCAGGCCATGAATACCGGCCATGACGGCTCGCTCTGCACGGTGCACGCCAATACCCCGCGGGATGCCCTGCTGCGGCTCGAGAACATGGTGATGATGGCCAACATGCAACTGCCGCTGATGGCGATCCGACGCCAGATCGCCAGTGCCGTCGATCTGGTTGTGCAGATCGAGCGCATGCGCGATGGTGCGCGTCGTGTGGTCTCCATTGTGGAGCTGGGCGGCATGGAAGAGGATGTGATCCAGACACAGGAACTGTTTGCCTTCCGTACCCGCTCCATCAGCCATGCCGGACAGGTCATCGGTGAGCATGTGTCGGGCGGGGTGCGGCCACTGTTCTATGCGGACAAGGCGCACCTTTTCAAGCAGGACGGGCACTGAGATGAGTGCTTTGCTGGACCTGTTCACGCTGCTGACGTTCCTGGCCGTGTTTGCCGGTATCTATGCGCTGCGCGCCTTCAGTCGTCGCCAGCGTCTGGCAGAACAGGCCGCGGCGCGCCTGGCACAGCTTCAGGTGGAATTGCAGCCCGAACTTGCTGGCCGGCAAGGGCTGGCGGGCGATGATGAAATCTCCATCCTGCAGGATGGACAACAGGCATTCCGGATGGCTTCGTGGCCGCTGGTGGGGCCCTGGCTGGCACGCGCCCATGCCAATCTCGATGTGTTGGGCTGGCGTGAGAACCTGCGCCTGAGGCTGGTGGTGATGGCGGCACTGGCATTGATCGGCGGCCTGTTGCTGGGCCGGCGCTCACCGGCACCGCTGCTGGTCGGATCGCTGTCCGCGCTGGTGCTGTTCGTGCTGATCGGACTGGTGACCTATCGCAGAGCGCTGGATCGCTATCTGGAAGCACTGCGCACATCCCTGCCCGAGGCCATCGATGCCATTACCCGTACTTGCCGCGCTGGCGTACCCCTGCACAGTGCTTTTGCGATTGCCGCCGAGCACCTGCGCAGCCCGTTATCGGCCGAATTGCTGCAGATTGATCGCTGGCTGCGCCTGGGGGTACCGCTGCGTCGCGCCATGATCGATTCGGCTCAGCGCGTGCCGATTGCCGAATACCGTTTCTTCGCCGTCATCCTGATCATCAACCAGGAAACCGGCGGGCGGCTGGGCGAGACGATGGATCGTCTGAGCGCGACCTTGCGCGCGCGTGCCGAACTCAAGATGAAGGTCATGTCCAAGACTTCCGAGGCGCGTGCGTCAGCCAAGATCGTGGCGGCGCTGGTACCGTCGGTAATGGCCTATATGTACGTCAATGCGCCCGAGGATTTCCAGTTTCTGCTGAACGATCCTGCCGGCATCAAGGTCACGGTCTACGCGGTCTGCAGTGTTGCACTGGGGCTGCTGATTACGCACCTGATGGTGCGCCGAGTGGCCTAGGAGAGCGACATGGATGGCTTCTTTTCCGATCCCTTTGTGCAATTCATGCTGCTGATGCTGGCGCTGGGTGTCGCCCTGGGCGGCTGGGTGTTGCGTGCCGGCGGCGTGCGCAGCAGCGACCTGGGCCAGCGGCTGCGCGACTACGCCGTACAGCCGGATACGCAGCGCCGGGATATTCTCAATGCCGGCGCGGCCGCCGATATCCTGCGGGATGCCGGGCGACCCGGTTCGGTCCGCCTGGCACAGTGGATGGATCGCCTGGCGGCCTTCGGCAATGCACTGGCCGGCAATGACAAGGCGCGTCGCGAGCAGGCTGTGCTGCTGGCCCAGGCAGGCTATCGCTACAGCGATGCCGGTGGGTTGTTCATCGCGCTCAAGACGCTCAGTGGCCTGGCCTTGCTGCTGTCGATACAACTGGGTTGGCTGGATGCTTCCAATCGCCTGACGCTGACCGGGTTGGCGATTTCGCTGGTGGCCTGGTTCGTGGGGTCGCTGTTGCCGGAACTGTATGTCAAGTCACGTGCTGCACGTCGTGCCGAGCGGCTTACACGCAGCGTGCCGGATGCCCTTGACCTGATGGTGATCTGCGCGGAAGCAGGTCTGCCCCTGGGCCGCATCTTCAAGGTGGTGGCACGCGAGATGGCCCTGAGCGCACCGGTCATGGCGGAAGAGCTGAGCTACACCGAGGCCGAACTGCAACTGGTGTCCGAGCGTAGCCTGGCATTGCTCAATCTGGCCGAACGCACTCGTGTGCCTGCCATCGAAAGCATGGTGGCCTCGTTGGTGCAGGCCGAGCGTTACGGCACGCCGCTGGCACAGGCACTGCGCACCATCGCCGATGAAAGCCGCACCACCCTGATCCTGACGCTGGAAGAGCGGGCCGGCAAGCTGCCGGCACAACTCAGCCTGCCCCTGATGACCATGATTCTCCCCCCCATTGTTGCGCTCATGGCAACGCCTGCCCTGGTGCGCGTGATCCGGATGCTGACCGAATGAAAACTTCCCTCAAGACTCTGTGCGCCATTGCGCTGGTTGCCGCCCTGGGCGGGTGTGCCAGCCTGGGCGGCACCTCTGCATCGACAACGGCTGCGGCCGACAAGGAACTGACCGGCAGTCTGGCCGAAGGCCTGCGTCTGGCACGCATGCTGCGCGACAATGGCCGCATGGAAGGGGCCGCAGGCATTTATGCCCGCCTCGACCAACGTGGCGAGCTCAAGGGAGCTTTGTTGCTGGAATATGCCACCGTGGCGGCGACCGTCAGCTCTCCGCGTCAGGCACTGGCCCTGTTTGGCCGCGCCCGGCAGGAGATGGGGGGCGATCCCATGGTATTGCCTCCGGCGACCGGGGTGGCGCTCTGCAATGGACTGGGCCGCGCCCGCCTGGCATTGGGCCAGACCGATGCGGCGCTCGGGGATTTTGATTGCGCCTTGAAGCTGGATGCAGTCAATACCGTGGCCCTGAACGGCAAGGCAGTGATCCTTGATGCCCAGGGCGAGCACGAACAGGCACAGGCGCTCTGGCGTCAGGCCCAGGAGATCGATCCCGCTGATTTCACGTTGCTGAACAACCTGGCCCTGTCCTATCTGTCGCAAGGCAAGACGGATGAAACCATTCGCCTGTTGCGTCAGCTGGACATGCCCAGGAACATGCCCACGCTGACCCTCAACCTGGCTCTGGCCTATCTGCTGGAAAACCAGCCGGAACAGGCCGATCAGGCATTGCGCCAACTGGTCTCAGAGCGTCAGGCCGAACAACTGCAGGCACAATTGATGCGTTACAGCACGCGTATCCGCGAGGGTGAGCCCGTTGCCGCCGAATTGCTGGTTGCCAGCCGCCAGATGCTGGCGCTGCAGGATCAGGATGAGTAAGGCCATGTGCCTGCACAGGATACCCATCCTGCAACGGATCATGCACCGGCATGTCGTCATGGGCCGGTACGCCCGGTCTGGCGAGTGCGGCGCAATCGCCACCGAGACGGCCTTCCTGATCCCGGTGGTGCTGGTCGGCATCATGATGTTCATGGAGCTGGCACGCATCATGCTGACCATCAGCATCGGCAGTACGGCCATGGATGCCGCGATTCAGTCGCTGCGGCGCGAAGACCGGCTCGACGTGGCCTCGGTCAAGACGCTGGTGGCTGAGCGCATGGCTGACCGGCGCTACTCCTATGGCTATCTCGATCCGGATGATATTCGGATCGAGGTCGAGCATTTCGACTCGCTGGAGGCACTGGGCGGTGGGCAGTCCGTCGATGACCGTGCTACGTCGGGCAGCGCGCAGGGCGAGGACGACGATGCGATCAGAACTTCGCAATCGCGACCGGTCTGGAGCATTACGGTGGACGTGCGCAAGCAATACATCACGCCACTGCCCACCTTCCTGACGCTCGAAGATGCATTCCGCTATCGCTTCAAGCAGGT
>NZ_JBEFDG010000023.1:0-51278 GCF_040137905.1 Corticimicrobacter sp. | reverse complement strand
GCCACCTGGATCATGCTCAGGCTGGGCAGGTGCTTGCGGATGTCTGTGTATTCAGCCTGTTGCTCGAACTGGCGCATGATGCCGGTGGCGATCTGCGCCACTTCCAGGCTGTGCGTCAGGCGGGTGCGATAGAAATCGTCGTCGCCCGGGCTCAGGATCTGGGTCTTGCCCTGCAATCGGCGAAACGAGGCGCAATGGATGATGCGGGCATAGTCGACGTCGTCGGGCGAGCGTACGTCGGTCGGAGCGGAAGTCCAGGATTCACGGCGATCCTGCCAGGGTGTGCTCATGGCGGCGGGTTCCTGATGGGGAAAGGACGGATGGCGATACGGTAACATGTGCCGGACGTGGCTGTGTCCGGCCCCTGCCGGTATCCGGAGGGCCGGCGACACATGCTGCGGACATGGTACCGGGTGATGTTTTTTTCTTCGACAGGATTCCTGCTTTCATGCACGATGAACTGATAGTCAAGTATTCCGTCGGTGCCGGGCTGGCGCTGCTCCTGCTGCTGTGCCTGTTCGGCCTGCAGATCATGGCTGCGCGACGGCGCTCCCTGACCCACAGCATCGTTTTTCATGTGGTGCAGGTGGCGTTTCTGCTGGGCCTGATCGGGGTGCTGCGCTATTACGCCGAAATGGCGGTGCTCGATTACCAGCTCGACACGGTGGCAAATCACATCATCGACTTCATGTCGGTGACCGCCATGGCGCTGATCGTTACGCGCAAGCTGTTCATGCTGGTCAACCGGCTGGAACGGCGGCAAATCCGCAAGGGCAGCGATCCGACTTCGTCACGGATCGTGTCGCGGGCCTTCAAGCTGGCTGTCATGTTGGTCATGATGCTGCTGTTCGGCGAGCATTTCGGCATGAGTCTGTCGGGCCTGCTGGCCTTTGGCGGCATCGGCGGCATTGCCATCGGCATGGCCAGCAAGGACATCCTCAGCAATTTTTTCTCGGGCGTGATGCTGTACTTCGACCGGCCGTTCAGCATCGGCGACTGGGTGTCTTCGCCGGATCGCAATATCGAGGGTACCGTGGTCGAGATCGGCTGGCGCATGACCAAGATCATCACGTTCAGCAATCGTCCGATGTACGTGCCCAATTCGCTGTTCGCCACCATCAGTGTCGAGAATCCGGGACGCATGACCAACCGCCGGATCAATACCGAGATCGGCCTGCGCTACGAGGATGCCGGTCGTGTGGCCGGCGTGGTGGAAGACATCCGTACCATGCTGCTGGGCAATCCGAAGATCGACACCACCCAGACGGTGCTGGTGTACTTCAACCAGTTCGCGGATTCGTCGCTGAACATCATGGTCTATTGCTTTACCAAGACCACCGACTGGGCGGAGTGGCTGGCGGCGCAGCAGGAGGTCTACCTGGCGATCATCGAGATCGTGCAGAAGCGCGGCGCTGATTTCGCCTTCCCGTCGCAGACGGTGTATCTGCAGCGCCAGGATGCTGCGCCTGGCCCGGGTGGTGCATAGCCATGACAGGGGGCTGTCATGCAGGCAGCGCCAGGGTAGCTAGGGTTTTCATCCATTCGTGGATTTGGAAGGAGCCGTTCATCAAATAACAATTCATTGTGCCTGTCAGCTCGGATAGTATTTTCTGCAGGATGCGTGCATAGACACAGATCCATCAGAAAAATACAGGAGACAGTCATGATGACGAAATTGCGTATGGCCGCGCTGCTTGCGGCCGGGCTGGCGTTCGGCGGCATTGCGCAGGCAGCGACCAAGCCGGCCGAAATGAAGGTCGGGATCAGTACCTATACCTCGGGTTCGGCTTCGGTGTTCGGCGTGCCGGGCAAGGAAGCGGCAGAACTCTGGATCGAGCAGTTCAATGCGGCAGGCGGCCTCGATGGCGTGAAGCTGACGCCTGTGTTCATCGACGAGGGCATGGGCAGCGACAAGGTCCTGACCGAGTACCGGCGGCTGGTGCAGGAGCAGGGCGTGAACGTCATGCTCTCGGCCATCTCGAGCGGTAACTGCAACGTGGTGGCTCCAGTGGCCGAGGATCTCAAGGTTCTCAACATTCTCTGGGACTGCGGCACCGAGAAGGCGCTGGAAAACAAGAACTACCAGTATGTGGTGCGTACTCAGGCCAATGCCGTCAGCGAAATGGTGGCGACGGTCCTGTATCTGCTGAAGGTGCATCCCGATTTCAAGACCATCGCCGTGGTCAACCAGGACTACGCCTGGGGCCGTGATTCCTGGGAAATCTTCCGGACGACCCTGCAGGCGCTCAAGCCCGACGTCCGCGTCGTGGCCGAAATGTTCCCCAAGTTCGGTGCGCCTGACTTCTCGACGGAAATCACCCGTCTGCAGGCCCTGCGACCGGACGTGATCCTCAACACCTCCTGGGGCGGTGACCTGGATACCTTTGCGCGCCAGGCATCGCAGCGCGGGCTGGCCCGCAACTCGCTGCTGGTCTTGCCACTGCTGGAAAGTTCGCTGGATCGCGTCGGGGCCGTGCTGCCCGATGGCGTGATTGCCGGTGCACGTGGCGATCATTACTACCTGCATCCGACTTACAAGGACGATCCCAAGCACCAGGCGTTCGTCGAGGCCTTCCAGGCCCGCACCAAGACCAACCCGATCTATCCGGTTTACCACATGGTGCAGGCCCTGGAAGGCATGGTGGCCGCCTACGAGAAAGCCATCGCCGATAACAATGGCGAATGGCCTGAGATCGAGCAGGTGGCGGCTGCCATGAAGGGACTGGAGTTTCGCGGGCTGACCAGTCCGGTGCGTATCCGTGAGGATGGACAGGGCCTGGAGGACCAATTGCTGGGCACCCTCAAGCGGCACGATGGTGAAACCATTCCGCGTATCGACAATGTCATGGTGATCCCGGCCGACATGGTGACGACGCCGGTGGGCGAAGTGTCTGCCGAATGGATCAAGACACTGACGCCGGATATCCTGGAAAGCGAACGCCTGACTTTCATCAGCCAATGACCTCAAGAGGGCGACGATGAATCTGGACCTGTTGTTGCTGGCAGCTGCGGATGGCTTTTCATACGCAGGCCTGCTGTTTCTCGTGGCCCTCGGCTTGACGCTGATCTTCGGCGTGCAGGGCATCCTGAATGTGGCGCATGGCAGTCTGTATGCGTTCGGCGGGTATACCGCCGTGTCCCTGACCCTGTGGCTGATGGAGCATACCCAGGCTTCCACCCCGTTGCTGTTTGCCGCCCTGATCGTGGCGGCCATCGTGGCGGGTACGGTGCTGGGCGGGGTGCTGGAACTGCTGTTGCGTCGGGTGCAGGGCAAGGATCCCGTCCTGCAATTGCTGGTGACGTTCGGGGCTTTCCTGATTTTCGAGGATGTCCAGAAAATGCTGTGGGGCGTATCGCCGATGTCGGCCGGTGAACTGGTCGGAAGGCTGGGCACCGTGGACCTGTTCGGCGTGACCTACATGGCGTACCAGTTGCTGCTGGTGCCGGGCATCGCGCTGGTCCTCTTCCTGGGGGTGCACTATGTCCTGCGCTTTACCCGGCTGGGCAAGCAGGTCGTGGCGGTGGCGCATAACCGGGAGGTGGCCACGGCGCTGGGGATCGACGCCCGCAAGGTCGGCCTGCTGACGTTCGTCGGGGCCGCGATACTGGGCGCTTTTGGCGGTGCGCTGGCGGCACCGACCACGACGCTGGTGCCGGGCATCGGGGCCGACATGATCGTGCTCTCGTTTGCCGTGGTGGCGACTGCGGGCCTGGGGCAGATCACCGGAGCCTTCATCGCGGCGCTGATGATCGGGCTGGCCCGTTCGGTGGCGGTCTACATGGCCCCCGAGTTTGACGTGGCCGTGCCCTACCTGATCATGGTGGCCGTGCTGCTGATCCGTCCGAATGGCCTGTTCGTGGTCGCCCAGGCAAGGAGAATCTGATGTTTGTCCGCAATTTGACGATTGCCGGCGCGCTTGCGTGCCTGGCACTGGGACTGTTTTTCCCCTGGAGCAAGACGCCGATCATCGTGGCCCTGTCGTTCGGGGTGGCTGCCCTGGGCGTGGGTGTCATGGTGCGGGCCGGCCAGGTCTCGTTCGGTCATGCCCTCTATGCCATGATCGGCGGTTACGCCGTGGCCATGCTGGCGCGCTCCTTTCCGGGGCTCGATGGCGTCGTGCTGGTGCTGGGCGGCGTGCTCGCCAGCACGCTGGTGGGGGCGGTGGTGGGGCTCTTCGTGGTGCGTTATCGCGGCATCTTCTTCGGCATGCTGAATCTGGCGATCAGCATGGTTCTGTTTTCGGTTGCCGGCAAGATGTACCAGTTCACGGGGGGCACCGACGGCTTGCGTGTGGCGCGGCCTACCATGCTGGGGATCAGCATGGATCGCACGGTGTTCGAGACGGTGTTGCTGGTTGGCATGATCGTGGCTGCCGTCGTGCTGGGATGGCTGGTGCAGCGATATTTCCGCTCGGCTGCCGGTGAGGCGCTGGCCGGCATCAAGAGCAACGAAACCCGGCTGGAGTATCTCGGCCTGTCGGCCCGCCGCATTCTCTGGAATGGCTACCTGATATCGGCAGCGCTGGTCGGGTTTTCCGGGGCCATGTTCGGCCTGATCCAGGGGCTGGTGACGCCTGACATGGGGTATTGGATCCGCTCCGGGGAGTTCGTGTTCATCACGATCCTGGGCGGTACCGGGCATGCCATCGGGGCGTTCCTGGGAGCGGCGGTGTTCGAGGTGGTCAAGCTGTTTGCCGGTGCCTATATCCCCCAGGCCTGGCACATGCTGCTGGGCGGCACGCTGATCCTGGTGATCGTGGTCCTGCCGGGCGGGATCGTGGGGCTGTTGCCCAAACCACGGACTCAGGCCCGCCGGGTGGCGGACTGAAAGAGAGGAAATCATGGAACCGATTGTCCAGACCCGGGACTTGTGCCTGTCTTTCGGGGCGGTTGTGGTGGCTGACCACATCGATTTTGAATTGCACACCGGCGAACGGCTGGCCGTGATCGGCCAGAATGGTGCCGGCAAGACCACGTTCATCAATATTTGTACCGGGTTCCTGCGCCCGGCCAGCGGCAAGGTGTTTTTCGATGGCACCGATGTCACGGGCATGACGCCCCGGCGCATCGTGCGGCTGGGCCTGGGACGTTCGTTCCAGTTGCCGCAACTGTTCCTGGAGCATACGGTACGGCAGTGCCTGGAGATCGCGGCCGCCGGTCGCAGCGGCAAGCTGTCCTTTTTCACGCCGTTGGCCGATGCCGTGTCGGCGCACGAAATCGAGCACACGCTGGAGCTGGTCGGGCTGCGGGACCGTGCTCATGAGCCGGCTTCTTCCTTGCCCGAAGGACAGCGCAAGCTGCTGGATGTGGCGATGGCCCTGATGCTCGATCCCAAGCTGCTGATCATGGACGAGCCGACCAGTGGCGTGGCGAGCGAAGACAAGCATGGGCTGATGGAGACGTTGATGCGGGCGCTCGACGAGCGCAAGGTGACCAGCTGGTTTGTCGAGCACGATGTCGATATCGTCACGCGCTACGCCACCCGGGTGGCGGCCTGGATCGCCGGCAAGGTGGCAGCGGATGGCACGCCGGCCGAGGTACTGGCCAATCCGCAGGTCAAGCGCGAAGTGCTGGGGGAGTTCTGATGCTGACACTCGATAACGTGAGCGTGAGACTGGCCGGAGCCAGCGTGTTGCGTGGCGTGACCGGTACCTTGCTGGCGGGCACGGCCGTGGCCGTGGTCGGCCATAACGGGGCTGGCAAGACGACGTTGCTGCGGACCATCATGGGCCTGGCCAGGGCGCATGAGGGGCGGATATTGCTTGGCAATGACGATCTGATGCGCTGGCCTGCCCATCGCCGGGCCGGCCTGGGGATCGGTTATGCGCCGGAGGAGCGTGTGATCTTCCCGACCATGACGGTGCTGGAGAACCTGCGACTGCCTTGCGAGGTGGATCGATTGCCGGACGCCGACATCCAGGCGCGCCTGGAGATGGTGCTGGATGTCGTGCCGCAGCTCGGGGACATGCTGCCGCGCTCCGGGGCGGCACTCTCCGGTGGGCAGGGCAAGATGGTGGCGTTGGGTCGGGCGCTGATGATCGGTACCCGCATGGTGCTGCTGGATGAGCCGTTCCAGGGGCTGGCACCTGTGCTGGCTTTGCAGTATGCCGAGGCCCTGGGGCGATTGCGCCAGATGTGTCCCGAGCTGTGCATCGTGATTACCGAGTCCAACGCCAGCCTGCTGCAGGATATTCCGGATCAGACGCTGGTGCTGGCCCGGGGGGCGCTGGTCGAGGGTGCGCATTGAACAACATAACGAGAGGAGCAAAGTGATGTATCAGATGTTCATTGATGGGCAGTGGTGCGATGCAGCCGGAGGCGGCACCATCGATGTCCTGGCACCGGCTGATGGCCGGGTATATGCGCAGGTGCCACGCGGGCGGGCGCAGGATGTGGACCGGGCGGTGCGTGCTGCCCAGTCTGCCCTGGATGGGGAGTGGGGGCGCTTGAGCGCAACCGAGCGCGGCCGTGTGCTGCACCGGATCGGGCAGAAGATTCTGGCGCATGCCGACGAACTGACGGAGATCGAGGCGCGTGATACCGGCAAGCCACTGGCCACGGCCCGCAATGATATCCAGGTGCTGGCCCGCTATTTCGAGTTCTACGGTGCGGCAGCGGACAAGGTGCATGGCGAGGTGATTCCGTTCTTCAACGGCTATACCGTCAACCTGCTGCGCGAGCGGCTGGGCGTGACGGCGCACATCATCCCCTGGAACTATCCTGCGCAGATGTTGGGCCGTTCGGTGGCTCCGGCCCTGGCGATGGGCAATGCGACCGTGCTCAAACCGGCCGAGGATACGCCGCTGTCGGCATTGCGGGTGGCCCAACTGGCGACAGAGGCCGGCTTGCCGGCCGGGGCGCTCAATATCGTGACCGGCCTGGGCGAAGAGGCCGGTGCCGCGCTGGCATCGCATCCGGGCATCGATTTCGTCAGCTTTACGGGATCGAACGAGGTCGGTTCGCTGATCCAGCAGGCCTGCTCGCAGACGCCGGTCAAGTGCGTGCTGGAACTGGGGGGCAAGTCCCCGCAGATTGTGTTCGATGATGTCGATATCGAGCGTGCCGCACCGATCATCGTCAAGGCCATTGTCCAGAATGCAGGACAGACCTGCACGGCAGGCAGTCGCCTGCTGGTGCAGAAAGGGATCTACGAGCGGTTCGTGTCGCGGGTGGCCACGCTGTTTGCCCAGGTGCGGGTGGGGACGCCGGAAATGGACTTCGACTGCGGCCCGGTCATGAATGCAGCACAGCAGGCCAGGGTGCAGCGTTATGTGGACGAGGCCCGCCAGGCTGGCGTGCCGGTGCTGGCCGAGGGGCAACTGGCCGATGATCTGCCAAGGAACGGCTTCTACGTGAAGCCAACCATGTTCGGCCCGGTGGACCCGGCCAGCCGGCTGGCGTGCGAAGAGGTGTTCGGCCCGGTCCTGGCGGTCATTCCCTTCGAGGATGAGGCCGAAGCGATCCGGATTGCCAATGGCACGGAATATGGCCTGCTGGCCGCCATCTGGACCGAGAACGGGGGGCGTCAGCAGCGGGTGGCCAAGGCAGTGCGCGCCGGGCAGGTTTTCATCAATTCATATGGTGCCGGGGGCGGGGTGGAACTGCCTTTTGGCGGAACCAAGCGCAGCGGCCATGGCCGGGAGAAGGGGTTCCTGGCACTGGAAGAGGTCAGCACGACCAAGACTGTGGTGCATTTTCATGGGGAGTAGTCGGATGGACAAGAGATTGCAGGACAAGGTCGCCATCGTGACCGGCGCTGCGTCGGGTTTCGGCGCAGCCATTGCACGGACGTACGTGGCCCAGGGGGCCAGGGTTGCGATTGCCGATATCAACGAGGCCGGTGCCCGCGCACTGGCGCAGGAACTCGGCGCGCAGGCATTGCCCGTGGCCTGCGACGTGACGCGTCGCAGCGACATCGAAAACCTGGTGCAGCAGACGGTGCAGACCTTCGGGACGCTGGATATCGTGGTCAACAATGCCGGCACGACGCATCGCAATCAGCCCCTGCTGGATGTGGATGAAGCAACCTTTGATCGCGTGTATGCCGTCAATGTGAAGTCGATCTACTACATGACGTTTGCCGTGTTGCCGATACTGCGGGGCAAGGGTGATGGCGTGATCCTCAACATCGGCTCGGTGGCCGGCATCCGGCCGCGCCCGGGCCTGACCTGGTACAACTCGTCCAAGGGTGCGGTCAATATGCTGTCCAAGTCGATGGCAGTCGAGCTGGGCCCCGACGGCATTCGCGTCAATGCCATTTGCCCGGTACTGGGGGTGACCGGTTTGCTGGAGGCCTTCATGGGCATGCCCGATACGCCGGACAACCGCAAGAAATTCCTGTCGACGATTCCGCTGGGGCGGTTTGCCGAGCCGGCGGATGTGGCCAATGCGGCGTTATACCTGGCTTCTGACGAGGCACGGTTCATTACCGGTGTCGAGTTTCCGGTCGATGGTGGGCGTATCGTCTGACGGAAGTGGCCACGCCATTCAGGGGAGTGGCGTGGCCTGGTACAGGTCTACAGGATGATGATGTCGCGCATGGCCACGCCATCGGCCATGCGGTCGAAACCTTCGTTGATCCGATCCAGGCCCAGGCGCTCGCCCATCAGGCGGTCAACCGGCAGTTTGCCCTGTTCGTACAGGCGGATGTAGCGCGGGATATCGCGTGCCGGAATGGCTGATCCGATGTAGCTGCCCTGCAGGGTACGTTCTTCGGCCACCAGGCGTACGGGCGACAGTTGCAGTCGCTTGGCAGGATGCGGCAGGCCCGCCGTGACGGTCATGCCGCCGCGCCGGGTGATGTCCCAGGCCAGTTCAAGCGCCGGGATCGCGCCGGCCATCTCCAGCGCATAGTCCACACCGCCGGCCGTCAGTGCCCGGATCTGTTCCGGCAGCGAGGGATCACCGGCATTGAAGGAGGCGGTGGCTCCCAGCGTGCGTGCCAGTGCGAGCTTGTCGTCGTTGAGGTCGATGGCGATGACTTCACTGGCACCACTGGCGACGGCGGCCAGCAGTGCAGAGAAACCGACGCCGCCCAGGCCCAGTACGGCAACACGGCTGCCGGCCTGTACCCTGGCGGTGTTGATGGCGGCACCCACGCCCGTCAGGACGGCACAACCGAACAGCGCCAGTTCGGCAAAATCGAGGTCCGTCTCGACCTTGACGCAGGAGCGGCGCGACACCACCGCATATTCTGCAAAGCAGGATACCCCGACATGATGGTTGACCGGCTGCTCACCGAGGTGGAGCCGGCGGCTGCCGCCCAGCAGCGTGCCTGCCGTATTGCTGGCGGCACCCGGTTCGCAGAGTGCGGGTCGGCCTTCCATGCAGGGCAGGCAGCAGCCGCAGCTGGGCATGAATGTCAGCACGACCCGGTCGCCGGCCTGCAGGTCAGTCACGCCAGCGCCGCACTCGACGACCTCGCCGGCCGACTCGTGGCCGAGCACCATGGGCAGGGGGCGCGGGCGGTCGCCGGAGATGACCGACAGGTCGGAATGGCAAAGTCCGGCAGCCCGGATGCGTACCAGCACCTCTCCCGGCCCTGGCGGATCGAGCGACACTTCGGATATGCGCAAGGGCTGGCTCTGGTGATAGGGGCGCGGCAGGCCTTCTTCGGCGAGCAGGGCAGCGCGGATTTTCATGACATGTCTCCGGTTTTTTTGTGCAAACCAGTATAAGGAGACGGATCGGGGTTGGGTATTCGCTGTATCGAAAGAGGGTTTTTGAGACTGCTTAAGCCTGCCTTCGTGCGCAGGCTTCCATGCTCTGCTCGAGTGCGACATAGATGGCCGGGTCCAGGCTTTGCGCCGCATTGACCCGCATGAAGCCGGCCGCGCTTTGCGACAGACTGAATGCGTTGCCCGGTGCCAGCACCATGCGGTGGCGCTCCAGCGCATGGTGGGCCAGTGTGGCGGCATCCAGGCCGTGCGGCAGGGTACACCACAGGAACATGCCGCTGTCGGGGCGGTGCCAGGGACGGATGCCGAGTGTCTGCAGCCGTTCCAGCGCGATGCCCATGGCATCGGCCAGCCGCGCGCGCAGCCCGTTCATGTGGCGCAGGTAACTGCCGCTGCCCAGCAGGGTATGCAGCAGTTCGGCCGAAAAATGTCCGGACTCGAAGGCCGTGGCCAGCTTGAGATCGACCAGTTGGCGTATCCAGTCCGGGCGGGTGGCGATGTGGCCTACGCGCACCGAGGCCGACAGGGTCTTGGAAAAACTGCCGACGTAGATCACCCGTTGCAGGCCATCGAGCGCCGCCAGGCGCGGGGCGGGGCGGTGCTCGAAGTCGGCGAAGACATCGTCTTCGATGATGGTCAGGTCGTATTGTGCTGCCAGCAGCAGTACCTTGTGCGCGATGTCCGGCCGCAGGCTGGCACCGGTCGGGTTGTGCAGGGCTGCGTTGGTGATGTAGAGGCGCGGCCGGTGGCGCAGCAGGCAGTCCTGCAGGGCGGGCAGGTCAGGACCGTGTGGCGTGTAGGGCACGCTGACGACATCGGCGCGGTGCGCGCGCAGCATGGCCTGGAAGCTGAAGTAGCAGGGATCATCCACCAGGACGGTATCGCCCGGTTGCAGCAGGAAGCGGCACAGCAGGTCCACGGCCTGCGTACCGGATTCTGTCAGCATGATCTGCGCGGGGGCGGCGGGAATACCGCGCTCGCCGAGCCGGTGGGACAGCAGTTGTCGCAGTTCGGGCAGTCCCTGTGGTGTGCCGTAGCCGGTCAGCGGGGCCAGCGGGCGGCGTGACAGTGTGCGCAGGGCGCGGCGGATATCCTGCTCGGGCATCCATGCCGCCGGCAGCCAGCCGCAGCCGGGCTTGAGGCTGGCCTCGTCGGCCAGCAGCGACTGGCGCGTGACCCAGACCGGATCGCTGTCCGGCGGCAGCCCTGGCTGGGTCTCCGCAAGGCTGAACGGGGTGAGCTGGTGGCCGACATAGAATCCCGAGCCAGGGCGCGACTCGATCAGTCCTTCCGCTGTCAGGCGGCCATAGGCCTCGACGACGGTGGAGCGCGAGACGCCCAGTGATTCTGCCTGGCTGCGGATGGACGGCAAGCGCTTGCCGGCGCACAGGCTGCGGTTCTCGATGCGTTGCCGGATGTCGCGCATGACGGCCTCGACCCGCGTGGTGGCGGGGCCGGTGGCGGTGTCGGCAGGCAAGGGAGCAGTCAGCATGATGTTTCAATTGTATTGAAGAAAGACCAGTACGGTTTGTTTGAATCGTACTGTTTTTGTGTCTGTCTCGCGGCTGCACCGGTTCCTACAATCTGCGCATCTTTTTCATTCCTGATATGCGAGGTATCGATATGCATGCTGTTGCCAGCGCGGAAGTGATTCGACTGAAGACCGGATTGGCCGAAATGCTCAAGGGGGGCGTCATCATGGACGTCTGCACCGTCGAACAGGCCCACATCGCCGAGGCGGCAGGGGCCTGCGCCGTGATGGCGTTGGAGCGCGTGCCTGCACAGATCCGGGCCGAGGGCGGGGTGGCACGGATGGCCAACCCGACACTGATCCGGGGCATCATGGCGGAAGTATCGATTCCCGTGATGGCCAAGGCACGCATCGGGCATTTTGCCGAGGCCCAGGTGCTGGCGCACCTGGGGGTGGATTTCATCGACGAGAGCGAGGTGCTGACCCCCGCCGATGAGGTGCACCATATCGACAAGCATGCCTTTGACGTGCCGTTCGTGTGTGGTGCCCGCAATCTGGGCGAGGCGCTGCGGCGCATCAACGAAGGCGCGGCCGTGATCCGCACCAAGGGCGAGGCCGGCACCGGCGATGTGGTGCATGCCGTCAAGCACATGCGTCAGATCATGGCGGATATCCGGGCATTGGCGGCCCTGCGCGAGGATGAACTGTACGTGGCGGCGCGAGACCTGCGTGTACCCTTCGGGCTGGTACAGGAAGTGGCGGCCAGCGGCGCGCTGCCGGTACCGAATTTTTCGGCCGGCGGAATCGCCACGCCAGCCGATGCAGCCCTGTTGCGCCAGTTGGGCGCACAGGCTGTTTTTGTCGGCTCGGGCATCTTTATGGACAGTGGTCGCGCCTATGCTGCGCCGGAAGAGGCTGAGCGGCGTGCCCGCGCCATCGTGCAGGCCTGCACGTATTTCGATGATCCTGCCGTCGTGGCCGAGTGCAGTGCGCAGTGTCAGGGGGCCATGCATGGTCTGGCCGTGGGCGCGATTGCCCGCGAAGATCTGTTGCAGTCGCGCGGGGATTAGGCATGTTTACCCCGTGCAGGCCGTCTGTCGATATCGGCAAGTCCGATATGCGCATTGGTGTCCTGGCATTGCAGGGAGCCAGTCAAGCGCATCAGCGCATGTTGCTGGGGATGGGGGTCGCCGCCCCGGCCGTACGCCGGGCGGAAGATCTCGAGGGACTGGATGGGCTGGTCCTGCCGGGGGGCGAGTCCAGTACGCTGCTGCATTTCCTGGCGCAGGATGACTTCCTGCCGGCCGTAGCAGGCTTTGCGGCGCGACGGCCCTGCCTGGGCACCTGTGCCGGGCTGATCCTGCTGGCGCGTGAGGTCCTGCCGGCGCAGGCCAGCCTGGGGCTGCTGGATGTGACGGTGCGGCGCAATGCCTATGGGCGGCAACGCGAGTCGCACATCTGCCACGACAATGGTTCGTCATGGGGCGAGACGGCGCTGGAAATGGTGTTTATCCGGGCCCCCCGGATCGAGCGCTGCGGCCCGGCTGTCGAGATCCTGGCGCGGCGCGGGCAAGAGCCGGTGCTGGTGCGCCAGGGGCACCTGTTAGGCTGCGCCTTTCATCCGGAACTGGGGCGGGATACTCGGGTTCACCAGTTGCTGGTCGATGCGTGCTGAAATGTGTTGAGCCAGGCAGTTGCCTGTCGGGTTTTTCAGGGCAGCCTCTGTCGTGACGTGTGTCAACGCTAAATAGAAATGTCCGGTTTATGGAGTGGTGTGATGCTGGTAGGTGTTGCCGGTCTGGGGACCCTTCCAGGGGTTTAAGATAGTCCCTTTTATGAACGGCAGAGAAGTCCAGGCGTAGCCTGCCATGCAGCAGTTCCAAGCGGCCGTCCAGGTGCTCGATGATGCGCACCGGTTGGTTGGCCAAGCGGCGCTGTTGGCCGGGGGCATGAACTTGAATGATTTGTTGCTTGAATTGGCAGGACAGCGTCTTGGATAGGCATCGTTCATGGTGATAGGCCAATTCGAACCAGTCATGCGGGCTGCCGTCAATCTGGATGATATCGCGTTCACCGAAGCCGTCAGCGCCGACATGTGCAGCCAGATTCTGCAGTTGCACGACAATGGACAGTGGGGTCTGGTCTTGCGGGTGCTGGATGCGCCCGCCTGCGACGGCATAAGCCCCTCGGATCGCGCATGACGAGCGTGGGGGGCTTGTGACAGACCTTGGCGAGCAAGGCCGCGATCGAGACTTAGAACGTGCCGCGCAAGGTCAAGGTGGCGTTCAAGGGATCACCGTAGTGAACCCCGTTGACCATGTTGCCGATGGCGGAATAGTAGGTCTTGTCGAACAGGTTGTTGACGTTCAGCGTGGCTGCCCAGTTGCGATTGATCTGGTATTTGGCATAGGCATTCCAGACGGCATAACCCTTGGCATGGGCCGTCAGCGCGCCAATCTGGCGCGACTGCGAGCTTTGCGCCGTTACGCCGCCGCCCACGGTGAAGTCACTGAGTGCGCCAGGCAGACGATAGGTCGACCACAGGCGGAAGATATGCTTGGGCGTGTGCCAGGCAAAGGCCATGCCTTCGCTGCTGACGTCCTTCAGGTACTTGGTGGTGTTGAAGGTGTAGCCGGCATACAGATTCCAGCCTTGCAGGATTTCACCGCTGATTTCGGCGTCAAAGCCCTGGCTGCGCACTTTGCCTGTATCGGTATAGCAATAGTAGTTCGCGGCGCAGGTTGGGCTGGTGCTGAAGTCCACCTGGGCGCGATTGCTCTGGTCGATGCGGAAGACGGCAAACGATGTGTTCAGACGACCATCCAGGAACTCGCCTTTCAGGCCCAGCTCGTAGTTCGAACCGATGACGGGCTTGAGGCTTTCGCCTGCTGCATTCACTTCGTATTGCGGCTGGAAGATATCCGTATAGCTGACGTAGGCGGTCCAGTTGGGCGTCAAGTCCAGCAGCAGCCCGGCATAAGGCGTGAAGTGGCTATTGATCTGGGCGGTCTGGCTGATGTTTTGCGACGTGGGGGTGGTCGTGTCGGTATCCCAGATGCGTTTGGAGCGGCTGAAACGTCCGCCCAGCACCAGTTTCAGCGGGTCGGCCAGATGCAGGCGAGCAGTACCGTAGAAGCCCAGTTCACGTGCGAAGCCTATGCGTTTTTCTTCGGTGCTGGCGCGCATGGCGGCATCCGTCGGCTCGGGCAGATTCGGGTTGAAGTTAAAGACATCAAAGGAATAATAGTTGGTCTGGTAGGCGTAGGAGGTGTCGATCTTGTTGTGCGAGTAATTGCTGCCCAGCACGATGTCGTGTGTGCGACCGAAGGCATTGACCTTGCCAACCAGGTGGGCATCTGCGCCGGACGTATTGACGTCTGCCACGGTCAGCGCCGTGTTGACCAGACCTTGCTGCGTGACGGGATTCACCCCTCGGCTGGACGCCGTGTACTTCAGATACTGTTTCTCTTTGACATAGGCGCCCGCAAGCTTGAGCTGCCAGTCGTCGTTGAAGGCGTGCGAGAAGTCCAGGTAGTAACCGGCATTTGATGTTTTCTGGCGGTTCCAGTTGGCGCCGAAGCTGGTCGAGCGGTCGAAGCCCACCTCTTCGCCGTTGGTGTAGCGCGGCAGGCCGGAGATCGAAGGGCGACCGCGCAAGTCTTCGTAGCTGTAACCGATGTTCAGTTGCGTGCGCGGCGAAAAATCGTATTCAAGAGTGCCATAGAAAGTCGAGTTCTTCAGGTGGACGCGATCGATGAAGGAGTGATTGCCCTGGCGATCGATCAGCGCTCTGCCGCGCAGGCTGCCGTCCTCATTGAGGGCGGTGCTGCCGTCAAGCTGCAGGCCATAGCGGTCCCAATTGCCAACCTTGGCTTCGGCGCTGAAACCGTTTTCCGGCATGGGCCGCTTGCGTACCAGGTTGACGGCGCCGCCAGGCGAGCCCGAGCCTTGCAGCAGGCCGGCTGCGCCGCGCAAGACTTCTACGCGGTCATAGAAGGCAGTGCCTCCGGAGTAGTTGCTGGCGCGACCATACATGCCGCGTACAAGCGGGACGCCGTCGTACTGAATGATGGCGTTTTCAAACCCGCGCGAATAAATGTATTTGCCGCCTTGCGGGCTTTGTTGCAAGGTGACGCCCGTGGTGTTTTCGAGCGCATCATAGACGGAGTTCAGGTTTTGTTCGTCCAGGCGCTCGCGTGTGACCACGCTGATCGATTGGGGAATGTCGCGCAGCGACTGCACGCCTCTGCCTATCGTCACGTTAGGGGTCGTGTAGGAGCCCGTGCCTTCCGTAGTGACTTCCATGAGATTGCCCTGCACCTGGATGGCTTGCAGAGACTGGACAGGCGTGGCGGGCCGCTCACGTAGCAGCCATGTCCCTGCATTGCCCTGTACGGCTTCCAGCCCGGTGCCTGCCAACAGGATGTTCAGCCCTTCCTGCGGCAAGTAGCTTCCCTTGAGACCCGATGTCTGCTTGCCCTGAGCCATCTGCGCCACGCCGGACAGCAGGATGCTGGAGGACTCGTCGATGAAGCGCGTCAAGGCGGGTGCCAGGGGGCCTGCTGGAATGTCGTAGGCTCGGACGGCCGTGGCGCTTTGAGGGCCGGACTGGGCCAGCGCAGGCGAGGCGTGGAAGGCGGATACGGTCAGCATGCCGGCCAGTACAAGTTGCAAGGCGCAGACCAAGGGCCGGGTAAGGGGAAGTAGAGGTGTTGCCATGGCGGCGTTGGCTCCTGATGAATGAGAATGGACTATTCATCAGATGAATCGAACAAGGCCTCTCGTTTTGGAACCCATCGAGAAAATTATTTTTCGCGGATGCTGATCCACCAAGGAAGCGTCTGCCGAACCTGGATGGGCAGCATCGCCTGCAGCATTTTCAGCGTCTGGTCGACGTCCCTCAGGGGGTAGCCGCCCAGCACGCGCAAATCGGCGACTTCAGGCGCCAGATCGATATAGCCGCGGTAGTAGCGGCTCAGTTCGTGAACGAGTTCGGACAGGGGCATGTCTTCGGCCAGAAGGATGCCTCGGGCCCAGGCCTGGCGTGCAGGGTTTGCCGTTGAGGGCGGGGCGAGTAAATGATGCCCGTCGAAGCGGGTTTGTTGGCCGGCTTGGACGATGCCGCCCTCGACGCCGTGCGCTTGGCGGATTTCAACCGCGCCTTCGAATACGGCGAGTTCGGTGGCGGTATCGGCCAGACGGACATTGAACCGCGTGCCCAATGCCCGCATGGTGCCATGCGGCGTCTGCACCATGAAGGGGCGTCCGGCGCTGCCGGGAGAACCGCTGTCAGGGGCGGTTTCGATCAGCAGTTCGCCCGTCACGACGGTGATCAGACGTTGCCCCACGGAGTAATCGACATTGATGGCGCTATTCGTACCCAGCCACAGCTGCGTGCCGTCCGTCAGTTCGATGGGGCGTATTTCGCCCGTG
This sequence comes from Corticimicrobacter sp., assembly GCF_040137905.1. Taxonomy (NCBI): domain Bacteria; kingdom Pseudomonadati; phylum Pseudomonadota; class Betaproteobacteria; order Burkholderiales; family Alcaligenaceae; genus Corticimicrobacter; species Corticimicrobacter sp. Next base: position 34,697 of record NZ_JBEFDG010000023.1, on the reverse strand, counting down.
CCGCTGCGGTAGTCTGCCATCCACGCCAACATGGTGGCAGGGGGATGACGCCATGCCGTCCAACCCAGCAAGGTGCCGCCGGCAAGCATGGCCATGCCGCCCAGTACCTGACGCCTGGAACGGCGCTGATGGCGCACGGTTTGCAGCGCCGACAGCGCTGGGCCGCCGTAAGGGGTAGGCTGCAACGGAGCAAAGCGTTGGCTGATTTCTTCCACGCGTCGCCAGGCCGCTTGATGGCCGGGGCTTTGCCCCATCCAGAGTCGCCAATTATTGTAGTCCTGCTGTGTGGCATCGTTGGAGCGCAGCAGGGCAAACCATTCGGCCGCCTGCTGCAGCAACTCACGCGGTGGTGTGCAGCCCATGGGCGGCTTCGAATTCAAGGCAATGCAGCATGGCCTTGGCCATGTATTTGCGCACCATGCGGTCAGACATCGATAGCTCTTGCGCAATCTGCTGATCGGTCATGCCGTGGATCATGGCCAGGGCAAAAGCCCGTGCCATCTTCGCCGATAGACTTTGCAGCATGGCGTCGATCTGGCATAGGGTTTGGAAAATGATGGTCTGGTGTTCGGGCGAAGGCGCGACGGCAGCGGGTTGGGCGGCCAGTGCGTCAAGCCAGGCGCGTTCGATCTCGCGTCGGCGCCATAGGTCGATGCACAGGCCTTTCGCGACTGTGCTGAGGTAGTTGCGCGCCCCTTCGTTGCTGTCGAACTGCCGGGGCTTTTCGATCAGGCGTACAAAGGCATCATGGGCCAGGTCCGCTGCGTCTGCTGCGTCGCCCAGACGTCTGCGCAGCAACGACTGTAGCCAGCTATGGTGGCTGGCGTACAGGTATCCTATCTGGGAGGACGGCGCGGCTTCGGAGGGGGACATGATGATGAAAGGGGTGCAGTTCGAACCGGTGTTGAGCCGCTTTGCAACAAATATGGAATGAACATCATTCTCGTTAATTTTAATGGAAAATGGCTTGCACGGCAAACGCAGTGTTGGCGCAACGTGAGTTTTGCTGGCTTACTCCAGGGACTGGACAATCCTGAGCGCCGAACCAAAGGCCAGGGTGAAGCCGAGGGCACCGTGTCCGCTGTTGATCCAGAGGTTGGGATGGCCTGCTGCCCGCTCGGTGATGGGCAGGCCGGTCGGTGTGGCAGGCCGCATGCCGGTCCATGGCTGCAGGTCATCGCCATCGGCGAAGGTCAGGCCGGGGAAGACGGCACGCGTAGAATGGCGCAGGCTGTCGATCCGGGAGGGATCGAGACGGGTATCGTTGCCGACCAGTTCCACCATGCCGGCCACTCGTACCCGATCACCCAGGCGGGCAAAGACCACCTTGCGCTTGCTGTCGGTCACGCTGACCGAAGGGGCCGTGCTGCCGGTGGCAACCGGTACGGTGATGCTGTAGCCCTTGAGCGGGTAGATCGGCAGGCGGATGCCCAGCGGCGCAACCAGTGCCGGTGTCTGCCAGCCGAGCGCGCTGATGAACAGATCGGCCTCGATGTCGCCCTGGCTGGTGCGAACGGCCTTGATGCGACCCCCTTCGGCCAGCAGTGCGCGCACCTGTGTGGCAGGCAGCCACTGGGCACCGCCTGCCTGCAGATGCGTGGCCAGTCCCTGGCAGACCGCCAGGCAATCCGCGACGCATTCGCTGGTGGTGTATACGGCACCTGCAAATTGATGTCGATAGCCGGCCAGTGCCGGCTCATGTGCCACAGCGGCATCTGCATCCAGGAGTGTCTGGGCGGGCGCGCCCAGGCTGGCCTGCAGGTCGATCTGCTGCTGCGCGGACTGCATGGCGGCCGTGTCGGGCAGCAGGACCAGCTTGCCTGCCTGGGCAAAGTCGCAAGTAATGCCCGTGTCGGCCAGCATGCTGTCGTAGCCTGCCCGGCTGCTTGCCGCCAGCGTCAGCAACTCGGCGGTGGTGCGGTGCGACCGCTGTGCATTGCAGGCGGCCAGGAATGACAGTCCCCATTGCCACTGGTGCGGATCCAGCTTGAGACGGAACTTGAGCGGGGAGTCGGTCGCGCAGAACAGCTTGGGCAGTTGTCCGTAGATGGCCGGGTCGGCCAGCGGCTGTACATAGGCGTAGCTCAGTTGCGCACCGTTGCCGGCGCTGGCCCCCATGCCTGCTTGGGTCTGGGCATCGATCAGGGTGATGCGCCAGCCCTTGCGCTGCAGTTCATGGGCGGTGGCCAGGCCGACGATCCCGGCACCCAGTATGCATGCATGCATGATCCGCGTTTCCAAAGGGTTTCAGAAGTTTTTATTGTGCGCGACATACGGGCCGGACGCCAGCCGTGCAAACGATGATATTGCGTTGCATCAGGGATAACGCTTGATCGCGGGTTTTTCCTGATTCTTTGTAGGGGAATTTTCAATACGATGAAAAGCGTACGGGGAGTGACCTTCTCCCCCTTTCCTGTCGTGCCAGACAATGGAGGTGTTGCATGAAGAAGATTCTGATGAGTGCCATCGTGGCGGGTTCCGCTCTGGCCAGCCTGTCGGTCGCGCATGCGGATACGCTGGGCAAGATCGCGGATTCGGGGCAGATCACGCTGGCGTATCGCGAGTCTTCGGTGCCGTTCAGCTACCTCGTCGGCCCCAACGAGCCGGTCGGCTTTTCGGTCGAGATCGCCAAGGCGGTGGCCGAAGAGGTCAAGAAGCAGCTCGGCAAGCCTGACCTGAAGGTCAACTGGCAATCCGTCACCTCGCAGAACCGGATTCCGCTGCTGGCCAATGGCACCATTGACCTGGAATGCGGCTCTACCACCAACAACAGTACCCGTGCCCAGGATGTGGCCTTCGCCACCAATCACTTCTACACCGGCACGCGCCTGCTGACCAAGAAGTCGTCAGGCATCCAGAACTACGAAGACCTCAAGGGGAAAAATATCGCGACGACGACCGGCACCACCAACTTCCAGGTGCTGCGTCGCTATGATCGCGAGCACAATCTGGGCATGAACATCCTGTCCGGCAAGGATCATGCCGATTCGTTCCTGCTGGTGGAAACCGGGCGGGCACTGGCATTCGGCATGGATGACATCCTGCTGTTCGGGCTGATCGCCAACTCCAAGGATCCGTCTGCCTACGAGGTGGTGGGCGAGGCACTGCAGGTCGAGCCGTATGCCTGCATGCTGCGCAAGGATGATCCCAAGTTCAAGGAGCTGGTCGATGGGGTGATCAACGGCATGATGGATTCGGGCCAGTTCGCCACGCTCTACGATACCTGGTTCATGCAGCCGATCCCGCCGAGCAACGTGCCGCTGGGCCTGCCCATGAGCGAAGAGCTCAAGAAAAACATCACCGAGCACAGCGACAAGCCGGCCACCTGATCCGGCCTGCATCGACCGGTGTTCCTGGGGGAGGCTGCGTGCCTCCCCCAGTGTTTTTGGGGTCAGGTGCGCAGATGCCGTGTCGGCAGGGCCGTGGTGTACTTGACCTGATCCAGTGCAAAACTGGAGCGGATGCTGGAGACAACGGGAATCTGCGTGAGGCATTCCAGCATCAGCGCCTGGTACTTGATCAGGTCTTCCACCACGACCCGCAGCAGGAAGTCGGCTTCACCCGTCATCAGGTAGCACTCCATCACTTCAGGGCGCTGGCTGACTGCCTGCGTGAAAGTCTCGAGCGAGCCTTTGTCCTGCTGGTGCAGCGTCACATGCACGAACACATTGACGGCCAGGCCCAGCTTGAGTGGATCGACCAGGGCGACCGAGCCCCGGATGATGCCCCGCTCGCGCATTTCCGCGACCCGTCGCCAGCAGGGCGAGGCCGACAGGCCGACCTGTTCTGCAAGATCCGCGTTGCTGATTTCGGCGTTTTTTTGCAGCGCATCCAGGATGCGCAGACTGGCTTCATCCAGCACAACGGGTGGGTTGGGCATAAAATTCCTTTTTTGGTTTGATTGTAGGTATGAATATCCTGTTTTCTGATTTTATGTGAAAAATCAGGAGAGATATTTCTCGCTCTCATCTCTATACTTTTCGCTTTGGATTCAGGTGGTTGGGAGCGGCGGAAATGGGGACGGCGACAGCAGCGGCAGGACTGGCCCGCACGGGCGGCGGTGCACAGGCGGGCGTGGCGGGTGCAAGCTCGCTGGCCTGGCTGTCGGCCATGGTGCTGTTGTGGGGGCTGAGCTGGCCCGCGACCAAGCTGGCGCTGGGGACGGTACCGCCGCTCTGGCTGGCTGCGTTGCGTTTCGGCAGCGCCGGGCTGTGCCTGTTCGTATTCGTGGCACTGCGCGGGCAGTTGCGCTGGCCGCCTCGCGGCGACTGGCCCATCGTGCTCAGCGTGGGCGGCCTGCAGATGATGACATTCACCGGGCTGGGCATGGTGGCGATGCAGTACACGGATACCAGCCGCGCAGTCTTGCTGGCCTATACCACGCCGATCTGGGGCGTCCTGGGTGCCTGGTTGCTGTTGCGCCAGGTGCCGAGCCGGCTGCAGTTGCTGGCGCTGGTGGTCGGGATGTCGGGCATTGCACTGATCTGCTCGCCTCTTGAAATGGACTGGCAGGCACCCGGCGTATTGATGGGCAGTGCGTTCCTGATCATCGGGGCGATGGCCTGGTCGCTGGTCATCCTGCATGTGCGCCGTCATCGCTGGGTGGCAGCACCGCTGGCGCTGGCTCCCTGGCAGATGCTGCTGGCCACCGTGCCGCTGGCCGTGCTGGCGGCGCTGATCGATGGCGTACCGCAGCCACAGTCCGTGACGATGGATACGAACCTGCTGGCGCTGCTGTTTTTCATCGGCCCGGTGGCGACATCGGCGTGTTTCGTGATCTCGTCCGAGCATGGGCGGCGCATCAGCACGTTTGCCATGTCCAACTTCACGCTGGGTGTGCCCATGATCGGTGTACTCGGTTCCACGCTGTGGCTGGGCAGCCGACTGTCCAACCTGTTCATGATCGGCCTTGCGCTGATCATGGCCGGCGTGATGCTGGCGGCACTGGCTTCGGGTCGGGCGCAGCGACGTTAGGTCCGAATACAATCAGCACTGCTTTTTGTCATCATAAAAAGGAGCGCGCCGATGACCGCCGTGCAGTCCATTCCCCAGATCGACAACATCGAGTTCAACGTCACTGACATCGCCCGCAGCAAGGCGTTCTACGGTGCGGCATTCGGCTGGTCCTTCGTTGACTACGGGCCTACCTACACCGAATTCAGTGATGGCCGCCTCAAGGGGGGCTTTACCACCGGGGAAGCGGTTCACCCGGGTGGGCCACTGGTGATCTTGTATACAGATGACCTGACACAGGCGCTGCAGCATGTCGAAGCCGCCGGGGCACGGATCAGCCGCGCCGCCTTCGAGTTTCCGGGCGGCCGACGTTTTCACTTCATTGACCCGGACGGCTACGAACTGGCGGTTTGGTCGGATCGCTGATTTTGCCACATGCCGTTCGGATTTCCGAACATACGCTTGAGTTTTTGTTCGGAAATCCGAAAATAATGCTGGATGTGACACTTCATATCTGCCTGCCATCAGCATAAATCTCTTCCGTATCATCGGTTTGGTGTTCTGTCTTTCTGCCTGGCATGAATTTTGCTTGCAGTCCCTCGGGCCTGTCGATTCGCAAGCGTATCGATCTGGCGTGGAGAGACAACACTCGATGTAAAAAAGGAAGGGCGAGACAATGGCGCAATCCAAATTCAAGATCAACCGGCAGACAGGCTGGATCCTGTTCGCCATGGTGCTGGGCATCGTGGTGGGCTATGTCTGTAACAAACTGGCTGGTAGCCATGAAGAGGCCGTGGCGATTTCCGGCTATTTCGCCATGCTGACCGACATCTTCCTGCGCATGATCAAGATGATCATTGCGCCGCTGATTTTCGCAACCCTGGTCAGCGGCATGTCCGGCATGGGTGATGGTGGTGCCGTGGGCCGGATCGGCGGCAAGGCCGTGGGCTGGTTCCTGATGGCATCCTTTGTGTCGCTGCTGGTGGGCCTGTTGCTGGCCAATGTGTTGCAGCCGGGGGCCAATGTGGGTGTGCCGCTGCCGGAAGTCGGTGCTTCTGCGGGCGTCAACGCGACTTCGCTGAACCTGCGCGAGTTCATCACCCATGTGTTCCCGAAGAACTTCTTCGAGGCCATGTCCAAGAATGAGGTGCTGCAGATCCTGGTATTTGCCGTGTTCTTCGGGCTGGCGCTGGGCAAGATGCGCAACAGCCATGCCCGTACCCTGGCCGACTCGATCGACGGTACGGTGCCGGTCATGCTGATCGTGACCAACTATGTGATGTTCTTCGCACCGTTCGGCGTGTTCGGCGCAGTCGCCAATGTCATCACGACCGAAGGCCTGGGCATCCTGATGGTGTATGGCAAATTCATCGGCAGTTTCGTGCTGGCGCTGGTGGTCCTGTGGGTGCTGCTGGTGGGGGCCGGTTTCATGGTGCTGGGCAAGGATGTGTTCCGGCTGATCCGCGAAATCCGCCAGCCCATGCTGCTGGGTTTTTCGACGGCCTCCAGCGAGGCGGCCTATCCGCGTGTCATGGAAGCCCTCGAGAAGTTCGGTGTCCGCAAGCGCGTAGTCGGTTTCGTGCTGCCGCTGGGCTATTCGTTCAACCTAGATGGTTCGATGATCTACACGACGTTCGTGGCGCTGTTCATCTCGCAGGCCTACGGCATTCCGCTGAGCCTTGAACAGCAGTTCCTGATGCTGCTGGTGCTGATGGTGTCGAGCAAGGGGATCGCCGGCGTGCCGCGCGCTTCCCTGGTGGTGGTGGCGGCTGTGCTGCCGATGTTCGGCCTGCCGGAGGCCGGGCTGTTGCTGATCATGGGGGTTGATCACTTCCTCGACATGGGCCGTACCGCGACCAATGTGCTGGGCAATGCCATCGCTACGGCCGTGGTCGCCAAGTGGGAAGGTGCCCTCGATGGGAACGGTGGTGAGGATATGCAGGAAATCGAGGAAGTCGATGCTGCCCTGGCCTCGACCCAGCCGTCGCCAGGTGCGGCGGCCTGAGCGACACGCTGATGTGCAGAGTGGCCCTGTTGGGCGCTCTGCTATCATGCGGCATCCGTTTTTCTGGTCTGCCGCTGCATGTCCGTGATCCGCTTCTTCCGCCAGAATGGCTGGCTGCTGGTCGGCATGGCCCTGTTGGTGGCCTGCACTGCGCTGGCCGTCTGGCAGCTCGCCAGCCAGCGTGGCCTGGATGAGTTGCGCCAGGCCGGGCAGCATCGTCTCGAACTCTACGCTGCCAGCCTTGACCGGGCCATCGGGCAATACGCCTACCTGCCCGCGACACTTGAACTCGAACGCGACGTGCTCGACCTGGTGACGCGCGAGCAGCCGCTGGGAGCCGCTGTCAGCCGTCGCCTTGAGCGGCTCAACCTGCGGGCCGGCACGCGTTCCATCTATCTGCTTGACCGACATGGCCGTGTCGTGGCCACCAGCAACTGGAACCGTCCCGATAGCTATATGGGCGAGGACTTGTCCTACCGCCCCTATTTCGTGGCGGCACGCCAGCGCAAGCCCGGTCGTTTCTTCGGCATCGGTTCGACCCGCGGCGAAAGCGGCTATTACCTGTCGTCGCCCATCATGTCGGGCGGGGAGCTGGCTGGCGTGGCCGTGGTCAAGGTCGGGCTGGATCGACTCGAGCAGTCGTGGGCCACTGTCGAGGTGCCGGTGATGGTGGCTGATCGCAATGGCGTGGTCATTCTTTCCTCCGTGCCGGGGTGGAAGTTTGGTACGCGATTGCCCCTGGATGCCGCCCAGTACAACGCGCTGCGGGACAGTCAGCAGTATGGTGCCGAAACCCTGCGGCCACTGCGGATGCCGGTGCTGCGCACCCTTGATGGCGCTGCTGCCTTGCTGCAGGTGTCCATGCCGCAGGAGGGGGCGGGCGACATCCGTTCTGCCGATGGCGTATTTCTTGCCCAGGATGCGGCCTTCGGCGATACCGGCTGGACGCTGACCGTGCTTTCACCGGCCACGCCGGTGCTGTTCCTGGCGCGAGTCCAGACGGCGCTGGCGGCACTGGCCGTTGCGTGTCTGTGCATCCTGCTGGTGATCTGGCGCATGCGGCGTCGGCAGTTGCAGGATCGCCTGGAGGCGCGCGAAGCATTGCAGCGGGCGCATGATGAACTGGAGCGCAAGGTCGAGGAGCGTACCCGCACGCTCAAGGAGGCTCAGGATGAATTGGTCCATGCCGGCAAGCTGGCCATGATCGGTCAATTGTCTACCGGGCTGGCCCATGAGCTGAATCAGCCCTTGACGGCGTTGCGAACGCTGGCCGGCAATACGATCAAGTTCATGGCGCGCGGCGAGCTGGACACGGCGCAGGACAACCTGGAACGGATCGGCATGCTGGTCGATGGCATGGGTGCGCTCACCGGGCAGCTCAAGCAGTTTGCCCGCAAATCGTCGGGCACGCCCGGCGAGGCGTCTGTCGGGCGTGCCATCGAGCATGCATTGCTGCTGCTGGACCAGCGCATGCGTCAGGCCGGTGCCCAGGTGCGCGTGGAGATCGAGGATGATGCCCTCGCGGTGCGTTGTGATCCCAACCGGCTGGAACAGGTCCTGATCAATCTGGTGAGCAACGCCCTGGATGCCGCTGCATTCGCGCCTGTGCCCGTGGTGACACTGTGTGCGCGCCGCCGTGGCGGGCAGGGCATCATTGCCGTGCGCGACAACGGTCCGGGATTGCCGGAGCCGGTGCGGGCACGACTGTTCGAGCCGTTTTTCACGACCAAGGACGCGGGGGCCGGGCTGGGACTTGGGCTGGCCATTTCCATGGGCATCATCCGTGATTCGGGCGGCACCCTTGAGGGAGCCAGCCATCCTGACGGCGGTGCCGTCTTTACCATTCACCTTCCCGTTGCCGGAGCAGAAACATGTATCGAGGCCTGAAAGTCCTGATCGTCGAGGACGATGCCAATGTGCGCCTGGGGTGCCAGCAGAGCCTGCAGCTCGAGGGACTGGAGGCGGACGCCGTCGAAAGCGCAGAGCTGGCCCTGCAACAGGTCGGCGAGGCATTCCCGGGTATCGTGGTCACTGATATACGCCTGCCGGGTGCCGATGGCATGACATTGCTGCAGGATCTGCTGGCGCAGGATCCGGACTTGCCGGTGGTGCTGATGACCGGGCATGGCGATGTGTCGATGGCGGTCCAGGCCATGAAGCTCGGGGCGCACGATTTTATCGAAAAACCCTTTGCACCCGACTATCTGGTCGAGGTGGTGCGCCGTGCGCTGGAGCGGCGCAAGCTGACCCTGGAAGTCCGTGAACTGCGCAATCGGCTGCAGGACCGGCAGGCGATAGAGACACGCATATTGGGCGATTCTGCGGCCATGCAGACCGTGCGTCGGCTGATCCTTGAACTGGGCGACAGTGCCGCAGATGTGCTGGTATTCGGGGAAACCGGGACGGGCAAGGAGCTGGCGGCGCGTTGCCTGCATGAGGCCAGTAGCCGGCGCGACGGCAACTTCGTGGCGATCAACTGCGGTGGCTTGCCCGATAACCTGTTCGACAGCGAGATGTTCGGGCACGAGGCCGGCGCCTTTACGGGCGCGGGCAAGCGGCGCATCGGCAAGATCGAGCATGCGCATGGCGGTACGCTGTTTCTTGACGAGGTCGAAAGCATGCCGATGGCCATGCAGGTCAAGCTGTTGCGTGTCTTGCAGGAGCGTACCCTGGAGCGCCTGGGCTCAAATGAGTCGATTCCGGTCGATTGTCGGGTGGTTGCAGCGACCAAGGTCGATCTGCAGGAGCTGGCCGAGCGCGGCCAATTCCGGGCTGATCTCTACTACCGGCTCAGTGTGGTTACGCTGCCGTTGCCGCCCTTGCGTGAGCGGCGCGAGGATATCGGCCTGCTGTTCGAGCATTTCACCTTGCAGGCGGCGGCGCGCCATGGACGTCCGGTCCTGGCCTCGGATCCGGAACGGTTGCGTCGCATGGTGGCCTGGCACTGGCCCGGCAATGTGCGGGAACTGCGCAACGTCGCGGACCGCTGCGTGCTGGGCATGGAGGCGGGTTCGCCAGGTCAGGCCGCTGCCGGCGAAAGCGGCAGCAAGCCGCTGGCACAGGCTGTCGAGGCTTTCGAGCGTGCGCTGATCGCCGAGGCGCTGCGTCGCAACGAGGGCAGCCTGACCCGCGCCAGCGCGGAACTGGGCATGCCCAAGACCACGCTGCACGACAAGATCCGCAAATACAGCCTGGCTGGCTGACGCCTCTCAGGCAGCGCTGGGTGCCGTCGTGCGTGCAGCCGTGCCGGCTTGGCCTGTATAGCGGTCGATGGCCAGCCCTTCGGTGCTGATTTCTGGACGGCGGCCGCTGACCAGATCTGCAATCAGGCGGCCCGAGCCGCAGGCCATGGTCCAGCCCAGCGTGCCGTGGCCCGTGTTCAGATACAGATTCGGGTAGCGGGTGGCCCCGATGACCGGGGTGCTGTCGGGTGTCATGGGTCGCAGTCCGGTCCAGAATTCGGCGCGGGGCAGGTCACCGCCAGGGAACAGGTCGGCAGTCACCATCTCGAGCGTGGCGCGGCGCTGCGGCTTGAGCCGCAGATCATAGCCGCCGAGTTCGGCCATGCCGCCGACCCGGATACGCTTGTCGAAACGGGTAACGGCGATCTTGTAGGTTTCGTCGAGCACCGTCGATTGCGGAGCGAGCGCCTCGTCGACCAGGGGGACGGTCAGTGAATAGCCCTTCACCGGGTAAACCGGCAGGTCCAGCCCAAGCGGTGCCAGCGCAGCCCGCGAGTAACTGCCGAATGCCATGACATAGCGGTCGGCGACCAGAGTCTGTCCGCCGACGCGCACACCAGCGATCCGGCCACCCTCGACCAGGATACCGTCGATTTCCTGGCCGAAACGGAAGTCCACACCTTGCGCCTGGGCCAGTGCCGCCAGCCCCTGGGTGAAACGGTGGCAGTCGCCGGTTTCGTCATTGGGCAGGCGCAGGCCGCCGGTCAGGCGGTCGCGTGCCTGGGCCAGGGCGGGTTCGACGCGGGCCAACTGGTCACGATCGAGCAATTCATAGGGCACGCCGCATTGCCGCAACACGTCGATGTCTCGTCCCACGGCGTCGATCTGGGCCTGGGTGCGGAACAGTTGCAGCGTGCCACCGGTGCGCTGTTCGTACTGGATGCCGGTTTCGGCACGCAGTTGCTGCAGGCAGGTGCGGCTGTATTCGGCCACGCGCATCATGCGCTCCTTGTTGACGGCATAGCGCTCGGCCGAACAGTTGCGCAGCATCTGTGCCATCCAGCGCAACTGGAACAGACTGCCATCGAGCCGGATGGCCAGCGGGGCATGCTTCTGGAACATCCACTTGAGCGCCTTGAGCGGGATGCCCGGAGCAGCCCACGGCGTGGAGTAGCCGGGGGACACCTGGCCGGCGTTGGCATAGCTGGTTTCGAGCGCTGCACCGTCCTGGCGATCGATCACCGTGACCTGCATGCCGGCGCGGGACAGATACCAGGCACTGGTGACGCCGATCACGCCGCTGCCAAGAACCAAGACTTTCATTGAAAACCCCTGAGATTGTTTTGTCTTTTTCTATTTTATTGAGAGATAAGTAGGGTTTTTCACCAAAAATATCGGTTTTCATCGATCTTTTCCGGATTTTTTGTGAGGTCTTGATCATGCAGAAGTGGAATGTCGTGTCACAATGCGCGGCAGGAGCGGAAAGAACGTTTCCGCTGTTTCCGGAGGGTGTCTCGCCGATGCTGTCGAACCTTGTTTATCGAAGCCGCGCACGGGTCGATCTGACCACCGATGACCTCGTCCGTATCGAGCGCAGTGCCCGCGAGCGCAACGAGGATCTCGGGGTGACGGGCGTGCTGCTGTTCGACGGTTCGTATTTCTGCCAGTTCCTTGAGGGGCCGGAGGCAGTGGTTCGGGACGTATATGCCCTTGTCCGCAATAGCAATTTGCATCATCGGGTGGTCACGCTGCTCGAGGACTATGCTCCCCGGCGTCGGTTTGCCGAGTGGGGGATGCGCCTGCTCAATGTCCGCGCGTCTCCTCAGGAACAGATCGTATCGGCCCTGCATGGTGTGCTCAAGCCTGGCACGAACATGCCACGCGATGATCGTGCCTTCAGGTTGATCCGGGCCTTTGCTGCCGGTCGCTGGCGCGATCATGCCATGGATGGCGATGATCCGGCCCGCTGGACTTTCCGTGCCGACCCGGCCTCGGCCATTCATGCGCCGCCGCCTTTGGCTTCTGATGCCTGTCAGTTCGCGCTGCAGCCGATCGTGGATACGACGGCAGGCAGGATATCCTCGCTTGAGGCACTGATGCGCAGCCCCACGGGAGGCTCGCCTCAATCCTGTTTCGAGTCACTTTCTCCCGAGCAGTATCACCTGTTCGATCTGGAGGCAAAGAGTCATGCGTTCAAGCTCGTCGAACGCATGGGGGGTATTGGGCACAGCAAGCTGTCCATCAATCTGTTGCCGATGTCGCTGGTGCGCGTGCCCGATGCTGTCTATTACCTGCTCGACCAGATTGCCCGGCATGGCCTGACACCCGAACGGGTGATTCTCGAAATCACGGAAGAAGAGGCCATCTCGCATTTCGACCTGTTCCAGACGGCGCTGAAGCGGCTGCGTGCGCATGGCGTCAGTCTTGCCATTGATGATTTCGGGGCGGGTTTCGCGGGGCTGTCACTCCTGTCGCGCTTCCAGCCTGACAAACTGAAGATCGATCGGCAGATTGTCCAGGGGATCCATGCCGATGGCCCGCGCCAGGCCATCGTCAGGGCGATCATCGGTTGCTGCAGTGCGCTGGGCATCACCATCGTGGCCGAAGGTGTCGAGACGCCGGAGGAATGGTCCTGGCTGCAGGCTGCCGGCATCGACCTGTTCCAGGGCTTTCTGTTTGCGCGCCCGATGCTCAACGGGATTCCGGCCGTGAACTGGCCGGTGCCGGTTACCGAAGCTGGCTGACACAAGCAAAGCCTGCGCCGGCGTGCTGTCCTGATCGAGAGTGAAAAGGCCGTATCGGCTCAGTCGAGTCGGGTCAGTACCTCGCCTACGGCGTCGAAGAGCCGATCCAGTTCGACGGGTGTGCTGGTGAAGGTCGGTCCAAACTGCAGCGTATCGCCGCCGAAACGGACATAAAAGCCTTTTTCCCACAGCGCCAGGCCTGCCTCGAAGGGCCGGATGGCAGCGTTGCCGTCGCGAGGTGCAAGCTGGATGGCACCGGCCAGGCCGCAGTTGCGGATATCGACGATGTGCTGCGAGGCACTGCGCAGCCCGTGCAGCGTCTGCTCGAAATGTGGTGCCAGGGCGGCGGAACGCTCGATCAGGTGATCGCGCTGCAGCAGGTCCAGGGTCGCCAGGCCGGCCGCGCAGGCCACGGGGTGGGCAGAGTAGGTGTAGCCGTGGCCGAACTCGACCATGTAGTCGGGGGTGTCCTGAGTCATGAAGGTCCGGTAGATTTCGCGGGAAGCGATCACCGCGCCCATCGGAATCGCGCCGTTGGTGACCTGCTTGGCCACGTTCATGATGTCCGGCGTTACGCCGGACCATTCGGCGGCACTGGCCTTGCCCAGCCTGCCGAAGCCGGTGATGACTTCGTCGAAGATCAGCAGGATGCCATGTGTATTGCAGATCTCGCGCAGGCGCTGCAGATAGCCTTGTGGCGGCACGATTACACCGGCCGAGCCGGACATCGGTTCGACGATGACGGCGGCGATGTTGGAGGCATCGTGCAGTTCGATCAGCTTGAGCAGTTCATCGGCCAGCGCCACGCCGCCGGTCGCGGCCTGGCCGCGGGTAAAGGTGCAGTCCGCCTGCAGGGTATGCGGCAGATGGTCCACGTCCATCAGGGCACCGAACATCTTGCGGTTGCCACCGATGCCGCCCAGGCTGGTGCCCGCCACGTTGACGCCGTGATAGCCGCGGGCGCGGCCGATCAGGCGGGTCTTGGCGGGCAGGCCCTTGAGGCGCCAGTAGGCGCGGGCCATCTTGATGGCCGTGTCGGTGCACTCCGAGCCCGAGTTGGTATAGAACACATGGTCGAGCGTGCCCGGCATCATGGCGGCGATGCGGTCGGCCAATTGAAACGACAGCGGATGGCCGAACTGGAAGGCAGGCGAATAGTCGAGTGTACCGAGCTGGTGGGCCACGGCTTCCTGTATCTCGCTGCGACAGTGGCCTGCGCCGCAGGTCCAGAGGCCGGACAGGCCATCGAACACACGGCGGCCACGGTCGTCGATCAGCCAGTTGCCTTCGGCTCCGACGATCAGGCGGGGATCCTGGTGAAAGTTGCGGTTGGCGCTGAAGGGCATCCAGTGCGCTTCGAGATTGAGCGAGGGGGCAGATGCCGGCTGGTTGGCCGCCCGTGACGGGGCGGCAGAAGGCGTGGACAGCGATTGCAGCATGACCGGGTTCCTTGGGAGAGAGGCTGTTCGTGTGTGCCATTATGGGTTGGCATTAACGAAAGTAGAATATCGATCTTCTTGTTGTCGGTTATTGAAAAACTCACGTATGAAAAAAGCGACCCTGGCCCAGATGACGGATTTCGATCTTCGCCTGCTGCGTGTCTTCAAGACTGTGGCGGAGGCTGGCAGTTTTACGGCGGCGGAAAGCATGCTCGGGATTACCCGTTCGGCGATCAGCCTGCACATGGGGGACCTGGAGACGAGACTTGGCATGCGTTTGTGCCAGCGTGGCCGGGCTGGTTTCGCACTGACCGATCAGGGGCGGGAGGTGCTGCGCGCCAGCGAGACCGTGCTGGCGGCAATCGAAGGCTTTCGCAGCGAGGTGAACCAATTGCACCAGGCCTTGCGGGGAGATCTCAACATCGGCCTGATGAACAATCTGGTCACGCTGCCCAAGGTGCGCATTACGACGGCGTTGACGCAGATTCATCGCCAGAGCCAGGGTGGCGTGCGCATCAATATCAGCATGAGCACGCCGGGCGAGATCGAGCGGGGCGTGCTGGATGGACGGCTGCATGTGGGTGCGCTGCCATTGATCAACCCTTTGTCCGGGCTGGAGTACACCCCGCTGTACGATGAGCGTTCCTTCCTGTACTGCAGTTGCCAGCACCCCCTGTTTGCCCAGGCAGAAACGGTCGATGCCAAGACGTTGCGTCAGGCCAGTGCAGTGGCACCCAGCTACCGGATGAGCGCGGAGGCGGCAGCCCTGCACAGCGATCTCGATTGCGCGGCCACGGCGACCGATCGCGAGGCCATTGCCTTCCTGATCCTGACCGGGGAATACATCGGCTTTCTGCCCGATCATGTGGCGGCTGCCTGGGTGGGGCAGGGGCAGATGGTGGCACTGGCACCGGAGCGCATGCAGTTCAGCGTGACGCTGGGCGTGGCCACGCGCAAGGGACGCAGGCAAAGCCTGATTGTGGATCGTTTCCTGGAAGCGCTTTCCTGACAGAAAGGGGAACTATCCATTAACCCTTCTGTCTATAAGATAATTATAGTGGTTGCTTGGAACACAGCATAAACTAGCGGGTTTTCGGTCGCCGACGTGCGGTCGATCCACACAGGAAGCCCTTGGGCTTCCTGTTGTTTTTTGTTCGCCTGGAAGGTGGATTGATAATCCTTCCAATTGCGCCTGTTAATCCAACGCCTCTGCAGTGGTGAGAGTGCGGTTTGACATATAGAAGATGAAAACGAATCACGGCAGGAGACGTTTCTTCAGGCTGTGTGGTGTCGGCGTGGCCGGCGCCACGGCAGCATCCCTGGGGTTTGCCCCTTCGGTTGTGCATGCGACCCAGCCGCGCCAGTACAAGCTGTTGCGCGCCAAGGAGACGCGTAACAACTGTACATACTGTTCGGTGGGCTGTGGCCTGCTGATGTACAGTCTGGGCGATGGTGCCAGGAATGCCAAGGAAAGCATCTTTCACATCGAAGGCGATCCGGATCATCCGGTCAGCCGCGGCTCACTCTGTCCGAAGGGTGCCGGCCTGCTTGACTACGTACACAGCAAGCAGCGCCTGAAGCGCCCGCAATATCGTGCTCCCGGCAGCACCGAGTGGCAGGACATGAGCTGGGAAGAGGCCATCGAGCGCATCGCGCGCCTGGTCAAGGATGACCGCGACGCAAACTTCATCGAGAAGAATGAGGCAGGTACGACGGTCAATCGCTGGCTGTCTACCGGTATGCTCTGTTCGTCGGCCGCCAGCAACGAGACGGGCGTTCTTGATTTCTATTTCTCCCGAGCCCTGGGCATTCTTGGCATGGACTGCCAGGCGCGGCTGTGCCATGGACCTACGGTGGCTGCGCTGGCACCCACGTTCGGGCGCGGTGCCATGACCAATCACTGGGTCGATATCAAGAATGCCAACGTCGTGATGATCATGGGCGGCAATCCTGCCGAGGCTCACCCGGTGGGCTTCAAGTGGGTGATCGACGCCAAGATCAAGAACGGTGCCAAGGTGATCGTGGTCGATCCGCGCTTCAATCGCAGCGCGGCCGTGGCGGATCTGTATTCGCCCATCCGGGCCGGTTCCGACATCGCCTTCCTGATGGGGGTCGTGAACTACCTGCTCGAGCACGACAGGATCCAGCACGATTATGTGCGCGAGTACACGAGCGCGCCGCTGATCGTGCGGGATGATTTCGAGTTCGACGAAGGACTGTTCAGCGGTCATACCGAAATGGGCAAAGGGTATGACAAAACATCGTGGATGTATGAGCTGGATGTTCAGGGCAATGCCTTGCGCGATCCGACCATGCAGCATCCGCGCTGCGTGATCAACCTGCTGAAAAAGCATGTTTCCCGCTATACGCCCGAGACGGTCGAAACGATCTGCGGTACGTCCAGGGAAGATTTCCTGGAGATCTGCAGCATTCTGGCCTCTACGGCGGCGCGTGACCGTACGGCGACTTTCCTGTATGCACTGGGCTGGACCCAGCACACCAGCGGTGCGCAGATGATCCGCGGTGCCGCCATGATCCAGTTGCTGCTGGGCAATATCGGTATGTCCGGAGGGGGGGTGAACGCCCTGCGCGGACACTCCAACATCCAGGGCTATACCGATCTGGGCCTGCTGTCGCTGCGCCTGCCCGGCTACATGAATCTGCCGACCGATCAGCAGACCTCGCTGCAGCAGTACCTGCGCGAGACGACCCCCCAGGCCATGCAGGATGGTCAGGTCAATTACTGGAAGAACACGCCGAAATTCTTTGTCAGCCTGATGAAGGATATGTGGGGCGACAAGGCAACGGCTGAAAATGATTGGGGCTTCGACTGGTTGCCCAAGTCGGATCGCAGCTATGACCTGATGGCCTATATCGAGATGATGAATGAAGGCAAGGTCAACGGCTACATCGTGCAGGGCTTCAACCCGCTGGCGGCCGTGCCTGACAAGAACAAGACGCAGGCCGCGCTGTCGAAGCTGAAGTTCATGGTCACCATCGATCCGCTGGCGACCGAAACGGCCAGTTTCTGGCAGAACCATGGCGAAGAGCACGATGTGGATCCGACGCAGATCCAGACCGAGGTGTTCCGCCTGCCGTCCTCCTGCTTTGCCGAGGAAAACGGTTCCATCGTCAACTCCGGCCGCTGGCTGCAGTGGCACTGGGCCGGCCAGGCACCTCCGCACGATGCCTGGCACGATGGCAAGATCCTGGGCCATCTGTTCATGAAGATCCGCGAGCTGTACGAAAAGGAAGGGGGGGCCAATCCCGAACCCATCCTGAACATGAACTGGGACTTCACCGACAACTACGATCCCGCGCCCGAAGAGGTCGCCCGGCGCGCCAATGGCTATGCGCTGGCTGATATCAAGGATGCGCAAGGCAACGTGGTGCGCCGCAAGGGGCAGTTGCTGGATGATTTCAGCCAGTTGACCGACGACGGCAGCACGTCCAGCTTCTGCTGGGTCTTTGCCGGCTCGTGGACCGAGCAGGGCAACCAGATGGCACGCCGCGACAATACCGATACCGGTCTGGGCAATACGCCGGGTTGGGCCTGGGCCTGGCCGCAGAACCGGCGTATCCTGTACAACCGCGCATCGGCCGATATCAATGGGGTGCCCTGGGACCCACGTCGCCAGATTCTCTGGTGGAAGGAAGGGCGCTGGACCGGCGTGGATGTACCCGATTTCGCGGCAGGTGCCGCGCCC
The DNA here is from genome assembly GCF_040137905.1 of Corticimicrobacter sp. Lineage (NCBI taxonomy): Bacteria > Pseudomonadati > Pseudomonadota > Betaproteobacteria > Burkholderiales > Alcaligenaceae > Corticimicrobacter > Corticimicrobacter sp. The sequence continues at coordinate 16,667 of NZ_JBEFDG010000023.1, read as the reverse complement.
GGCACGCCTGCGCGGCCTTTCATCATGCTGCCCGAAGGGGTGGGCCGCCTGTTCAGCCTGGGTGCGATGGTGGACGGGCCGTTCCCCGAGCATTACGAGCCGCTGGAGTCTCCCATCGAGAGCAATCCGCTGCACCCGGCCGTCACCATCAATCCGACGGCGCGCGTGTTTGCGTCAGACCGTGAGCGCATGGGCCACCGGCAGAATTTCCCCTACGTTGCGACGACTTATTCGATCACCGAACTGTTCCGTCACTGGACCAAGCATTCACTCCTGAATGCGCTGGTGCAGCCCGAGCAGTTCATCGAGCTTGGCGAGGAACTGGCCGCCCGCAAGGGTATCGTCCACGGCGATGTCGTCAGGGTCAGCACCGAGCGCGGCTACATCAAGGGCAAGGCGGTGGTGACCAAACGCATGCGCACGCTCACGATTGCCGGCCAGCAGGTCGACAGCGTGGGCATTCCCGTGCACTGGGGTTTCAAGGGATCGACACGCAAGGGCTTCCTGGCCAATACGCTGCCCCCAGCCGTGGGTGACGCCAATTCGCAGACGCCTGAATACAAGTCGTTCCTGGTCAACATCGAGAAGGCCTGAGAGAGATACGCACCATGACTATGCAATCCCAGGACATTACCCGGCGTTCGGCCACCAACAGCCTGACGCCCGCCCCGCGTGTGCGGGATCACAAGGCCGAGGTGGCCAAGCTGATCGACGTCAGCATCTGCATCGGCTGCAAGGCCTGTCAGGTGGCCTGCAACGAGTGGAACGATCTGCGTGACGAGGTGGGTCACAACGCCGGCGTGTACGACAACCCGGCCGACCTGTCGCCCAAGACCTGGACGCTGATGCGCTTTGCCGAGCACGTCAACGAGCAGGGCAAGCTGGAGTGGCTGATCCGCAAGGACGGCTGCATGCACTGCGAGGATCCAGGTTGCCTGAAGTCCTGTCCCCAGCCCGGTGCCATCGTGCAATATGCCAATGGCATCGTGGACTTCCAGTCCGAGCACTGTATCGGCTGTGGCTACTGCGTGGCCGGCTGTCCGTTCGATGTGCCGCGCATCAGCAAGGAAGACAACAAGGCCTACAAGTGCACGCTGTGTTCCGACCGCGTGCAGGTGGGCCAGGAGCCTTCCTGCGTCAAGACCTGCCCGACCGGTGCGATTTCGTTCGGCACCAAGGAAGACATGCTGCACAAGGCTGCCGGCCGCGTCGAGGAAATGAAGACACGCGGCCTGGAAAACGCCGGCATCTATGATCCCCAGGGCGTGGGCGGTACGCATGTGATGTATGTATTGCAGCACGCCGACCAGCCCGAGCTGTATCATGGCCTGCCCAAGGACCCGCATATCAGTGGCGTGGTCGAGGGTTGGAAAGGCTGGTTCAAGCCGCTGGCGGCGCTGGGCTTCGTCACGGCCCTGGCCGGTGCGGCAGCGCACTACATGAGCGCCGGCCCCAATGAAGTGGACGAAAACGAAGAAGATCACGAAGATCAGCAAAAGGGAGACAAACCATGAACAAGAAGCAGATGATCCTGCGCACACCGCTGCCAGACCGGATGTGTCACTGGGCCATGGTGGTGTGCTTTGCGCTGGTATCGCTGTCCGGTCTGTCGTGGGTGTTTCCCAGCCTGAACTGGCTCAACGGCGTGTTCGGTACGCCGCAGATGGCGCGCCTGCTGCATCCGTTCTTCGGGGTGGTGGTGTTCGTGGCGCTGGTCTATCTGTTCGTGCGCTTCGTGAAATACAACCTGTTCGTCAAGGAAGATCTGATCTGGGTGCGTAACGTCAAGTCGGTGATGGCGGGCGATCACAGTACGAAGCTGCGCATCGGCAAATACAATGCCGGCCAGAAATTTCTGTTCTGGGGCATCATGGCCCTGATCACGCTGCTGCTGGTGACGGGCCTGATGATCTGGCGTGCCTATTTTGCCCATCTGGTGCCAATCCCGTTGCTGCGCATTGCGATGTTCCTGCATTCTTTTGCCGGCGTAAGCCTGATGCTGCTGATCATCGGCCACGTTTACCTCGCTTTCTGGGTCAAGGGCTCGATCCGTGGCATGGTGACCGGCTATGTCACCCGCAAGTGGGCGCGTGCGCACCATGATCGCTGGTACCAGGAAATTTCGTCTGCCAAGCCGGCGCAGGCGGAGGCCGCACAGCAACAGCCGGAGAGTGCGCGATGAGCATTCGCATCGTGCCCGAGTCCGAGCGCACGCCCGGCGTCGATCAGATCGAGCCGGTTCTGCTGCCGCAGGCCGGCGCGCCCTACGGTCGTCGCGCCGCGCGACTGCGTACGCTGGCCGAAGGGCATCCGATGGTTGACTATCTGTCATGGGCAGCTGACCTTGCCGATGCTCAGCAGGCTGTTTCCCAGGCGGCACCGTTGCCTGAAACCGAGGTCATGATCCTGGCCGACCAGGTGCGCGGCCAGTCCTACGCACCGTTGCACAGCGGGCACTGGCAGCGCTCTGCGCATTGGCAGGCGCAACTGGACAGCCTGCTGGATAAAGTGGCACCGTTGCCCTCCATGCAGTCCGCGCCGGTACGTCAGGCGCTGGAGAGCCTGCGTACGGCCGATGGCGCGCAGCGTGACGCCTGGGCCGATGCGCTGCTGGCCGGGTTGCGCGGCGAAGAACCCGGATCCGTACTTCCCGAGGCCGGTGCGGCCCAGTTGCTGTGGGGCGCGCTGTCGGTCTACTGGCGGCAATTGGCCAGCAGCTTGCCCGGTGCCGGGGTGGCCGAACTGGGGGAACATCGCCATCTGTGCCCGGTCTGCGGGCATGCCCCGGTCGGCAGCGTGATCCTCGACGGCAGCCGGGCTGGATTGCGCTATCTGCAATGCAGCCTGTGTGAAAGCCAATGGCATGTCGTCAGGACCAAATGCACCAATTGCGATGGCACCGGCGCGCTTGACTACTGGTGCCTGGAAGATGCCCAGGCACCCGTTCGCGCCGAAAGCTGCAGCGATTGCGACAGTTACCTGAAGGGGTTCTACCTGCAGGCCGATCGCGCCCTCGACCCCGTGGCCGATGACCTGGCCACGTTGGCACTGGATGCCGAAATGGATGCCAAGGGGCTGGCGCGCAGCGGCGTCAATCCGCTCATGCTGCCCTGACGGCCACGCCATGGCGCAACCGGTCATCTCCGACACAAAGGCCCCGCATACCCTGGTCGAGGATGCGCTGGCCATCCTGACCGGCGCTTTCGTGATCTCGTTCGGTGTGATGCTGCTGCGCCAGGCCGGCACGCTGACCGGCGGTACGGCCGGGCTGGCCTTTTTGCTGCACTATGCTTGGGATGTGCGTTTCGGCACGGCGTTCTTCCTGCTGAACGCGCCGTTTTTCGTGCTGGCACTGCGGCGCATGGGGCCGGCCTTTACGGTAAAGACCATTTGCGCCATCGGCCTGGTGTCGCTGTTCACCGAGCTGCATCCGCACTTTATCGAGATCGCCCGTATCGAACCCCTGTATGCCACTGCGATTGGCAGCATTGCGATGGGATTGGGTCTGCTGGTGCTGTTCCGGCATCGCGCCAGCCTGGGGGGGTTCAACATTCTGGCGCTTTATCTGCAAGAGCGCCATGGCATCCGGGCCGGCAAGGTGCAGATGGGGCTGGACTTCGCGATCCTGGCAGCCTCGCTGTTCGTGGTGTCGCTGCCGCTGGTGGCGATTTCCATCGTGGGGGCTTTCATGTTGAACCTGATCATTGCGATGAACCATCGCCCCAATCGCTACCTGGCCTGAGCGACTGCCTGGCGTGACCGGGTCATGATTGGGCCAGTGTGGCGCGGACCTGCGCAGCATGCTGGGCCGCCTGGTTGAGCCAGTACAGGTCACTGCCCATGATCAGCATGTCGCAACCCAGCGCCACCAACTCCCGTGCCTGCTCCAGATCGGCAGGGGCGCAGGGCACCATGACCTTGATGCTGCGAGCATGGCATTTTTCCAGCAGTTCTTCCAGGCGTGCGCGGACTTCGGGATGGCGCATGCGGTAGTCCACCGGCAAATTGCGCGACAGCGAATAGTCGGCCGGGCCGAAGTGCACGGCATCAATGCCGGGTACGTCCAGGATGGCATCGATATCATCGAAGAACTCATGGCTCTCGGCCATGGGAACAATCACTGTGCGTGCGTTTTCCGATTCGGTGTAGGCCTGCCAGTCGAAGCCGGCGGCGGCAAAACGGGCCGAGCGCACCGAACTGTCACCGCCGCGACGACCCATGCCGGGGAATTTGCTCATGCGGATAATGGCGCGCATCTGTTCGGCGTTGTGTACCTGGGGAATGATGACACCTGTCGCACCCAGCTCCAGCGAGGTACGAATTTCTGCTTCGATGGTGCCGCTGACGCGCACCAGTGCATCGACGCCTGCCACGCGGGCGGCTAGAAGCATCTTTTCGAGCTGTCCATCGACGCCCAGCGCGGTATGCTCGGTGTCGATGAAAACAAAGTCCAGACCGTGATGGCCGGCGGTTTCCACAGGCATGCAGGAACCACTGTAGATATTCATGCCGTACGTGATCAACTGCTCATGGCGCAGCTTGTCCTTGAGCGTGAGAAGAGAGGGTGCGGACATAGGGCTTCCTGGGAAAAATGAGGGATCAGAGTCGGTAGGTGGCGGGCAGGCGGTCACGAAACGGGTGGACTTCGAACACGCCCGGTTCCCGGATCAGGGATTTGTTGCGTGCGCGGGTGATATCGATTTCGACCGTGAATACACCGTCTTCGGCCCCGGCTCGGACCAGGGTGCTGCCCAGTGGATCGATAATGTGGCTGTTGCCGATGAAAGGCATGCCGCATGTCGCGTCGTTGCGGTTGGGGGCCATGAAGTACACCAGGTTTTCGTTGGCTCGCACGGTACTGAACAGATCGGGCAGAATGCGGGCCTGTTCTGGCCAGGCGGCCGGCAGCACGATGATGTCCGCCCCTTCCAGCGCCAGGGTGCGCGCGACTTCCGGGAAGCGGATTTCGTAGCAGATGGCCAGGCCGATGCGGCCTATGTCGGTATCGAATATCGGCACGGATATATCTTCCGGAATGTCGACGAAGCAGTCTCCCGGCATCAGTGGCAAATGGCGCTTGTGGTGCAGGCCGATGAGGCCCTGCGGGCCAATCAGTGCCGCCGTGTTATAGGTCCGGTCGCCGTCGCGCTCGAAGAATCCGACCACGATATGGATACCGGTTTCGGCGCTGACCTGCAGCAGCGGATCGAGATCGCCACGCTCGACAACCAGTGCGGCTTCGCGCAATGTTTCAAGCGTCTCGTATGCATCTGGCGTCAGGTACATTTCAGGGAAGGCGATCAGCCGTGACCCTTCGGCTGCGGCTTTTCGCGCGGCTGAAACGACGATGCGCAGCGTGGCAGGCAGGTCGTGGGGAACGGGCTGCACCTGGGCCACGGAAACTTTGAAGGGTGCGGGAAGGGAATGGCTCATGGCATCAGTCCTGTGCATCGAAGCCGACGATCTCGAAAGCTTTCTGCGTCAGTTCGGGGTTGATTTTGTTGGCGTGCTCGAGAATGACGGGGCGCAACTGCTCGCGGAAGCGGCTCAGTGCCTCTTCATCCAGATGGTTGACTTGCATGCCGGCCTGCTCCAGTTCGGCGATGACCTTGGCATCGTTCTCGCGGGACAGCCTGCGTTGCTCAAGGCGAATTTCCATGGCGACATCCTTGAGCAGTTGCTGCTCGTCGGTGTTCAACCTGTCCCAGAACGGTTTGCCGACCAGCACCATGTGTGCGTTGTAGGAGTGGCGGGTGAGTGAAAGATACTTTTGCACTTCATTGAATTTGGCCGACAGGATGACAGTGGCCGGATTTTCCTGTCCATCCACCGTGCCGGTTTCGAGTGCGGTATGCACCTCGGTAAACGGCAGCGGTGTCGGGTTCGCGCCCAGGGCCCGCCAGGTATCGACACTGACCGGAGACTCCTGCAGGCGGATCTTGATACCGGAGGCGTCTTCGGGGCTGCCGACGGGGCGTACGTTGTTGGTCAGATGGCGCATGCCCAGTTCCCAGAAGGCCAGGCCGACCAACTGACGCTGGGGGAGTTGTGCGATCAGGCGATCACCGACCTCACCGTCGAGGAGCACATCGACCTTTTGGGGATCGGTATACAGGAAAGGCAGATCCAGCAGGCCGAAGTCGGGTACCTGGGTGACCAGGTTGCCGGCACTCCACATCATCATTTCGACCACACCACCCTGCAGCGAGGACAGTACCTGAGCGTCGCCGCCCAACACACCATTGGGAAAGAGTCGGACCTTGATCTTGCCACCGCTGCGCTCGGCCACTTTCTCGGCGAACAGTTCCATGCCTTGTACCGGCGGTGTGCCCTTGGGCGTGGTGACGGCAAACTTGATCGTGTGGGAGCGGTACTCCGCTGCCGCCGCAGTGGCGCAGAAGCAGGTGGCGGCAGCCAGGGCGATGAGTATTTTGTGCATGTTGCGGTCCGTTGGGTGGGAAAGTGAGGGTCAAATACCGTCTGTCAGCGAGATAGCCAGGCAGCCGGCACCATGATGAGGTCGGGAAAGGCAACCAGCAGGGCCAGCACCAGCAACTCTGCGATCAGGAAGGGGGCCACGCCCTGCAGCAAATGTTCGAGCTTTAGCTTGCCGATGCCACACACCACGTTCAGTACCGTGCCGACCGGCGGCGTGATCAGGCCGATCGAGCAATTGATCATGAACAGGACTGCGAAGTAGACAGGGTCGATGCCGGCCGCCTCGACCACCGGAATCAGAATGGGGGCCAGCAGCAGTACGGTCGGGGTCAGGTCCATGACCATGGAGATCAGGGTGATGAGCACCATCAGCACGACGACCAGCAGCTTGGGCTGATCCATGATGGGTTCGATCAGGTCGATGATCTGGCCGGGAATGTCGGCCAGGGTAATGAGCCAGGCGGGTACGGCTGCGGCTGCCACCAGGAACATCACGGCGGCTGTGGTCTTGCCGGCCTGCAACAGCAGCCCGACCAGACTGTACAGACTGAGTTCGCGGTAGATGACGATCGAGACGAACAGGGCATATACGGCGGCGACCGCTCCTGCCTCGGTCGGTGTGACGATGCCGAAGCGCAGGCCAACGACAATGATGACCGGCAGCATCATGGCCCAGAAGCTTTCGCCGAGCGCCTTGAGCCGTATTTTGGCCGAGGCGCGTGGGGCGAGCTCGGCGGTACTGTTGCGCGAGAGCAGCCACCACGCAATACTCAGCGCCACCGCCAGAATGAGTCCGGGGGCAATGCCGGCCAGGAACAGCTTGGTAATCGACAGGCCGGAGGCCACGCCCAGCACCACGAAGCCGATGCTGGGCGGGATGATCGAGCCCAGAATGGAGACGGAGGCAATCAAGCCGCCCGACCGGTTCTTGTCATAGCCTGCCATGACCATCATGGGCAGCAGCAGTGCGGTCAGTGAGGCGGCGTCGGCCAGCGCCGACCCTGACAGGCTGGACAGCAGTACGCCGGCAAAAATGGTGACGTAGCCCAGGCCTCCGCGCAGGTGTCCGACCATGGCGACGGCCAGTGCAATGATGCGGCGCGACAGGCCGCCATTGTTCATGATTTCCCCGGCGATGATGAACAGCGGAATGGCCAGCAAGGGAAAGTTGCTTGCGGCGCTCAGGATGTTCTGGGCCAGGATCTGGCCGTCGAACAGGCCGATTTGCCACATCAGGGCAACACCGCAGGCCAGCAGGGCGTAGGCGATAGGCATGCCGATGGCGATGCCGGCGATCAACGTGCAGACAAAGAGTGCGAGTGTCATGATGGGTGGGGTGCTGCTTTAGGGCGCGGAGATATCCTGTCCGGCGTGGTGTGTTGCGGCCGGAGCAGATTGGCGGGCGTATTCGATCAGATCGTGGAGGATGACCAGTGCACTCAGAATGGAGAAAGTCACGCCGGCACCGTAGAACAGAGTCATGGGGATGCCAGTGGCAGGGGCCCCCACGCCCCTGTTGATGAGCATTTGCGACCAACTGCCTGTCAGCAGCAACAGGGTGATGCCCAGCATGATCAGGTGGGACAGCAGGCGCAGGATTTTTTGCCAGCCAAAAGGCAGTCGGCTGGTCAGCATGTCGACGTGGATGTGAGCGCGCTCATGCAGGACCAGCAGCGCGCCCATGAATACCAGCCAGACAAACATCAGGCGCGAGACTTCCTCGGTAAAAAACAGGCTCGAATTGAACCCGTAGCGCAGGACGACATTGGTGAAAATCAGTGCCGTGATGGTGAGCATGCCGAGCACCACAATGTACTTGAGCGTCAGGAAGTAATAGCGTCTGGCCCGCGCGAGTGGTGCGCGCGGCGGATGGGAAGGGGAGCGGCTCATGGTCTGCATGCATCAGTTCAAAGTGGTGTTCGGCCGGCCAGTGAGGATGGTGATGGGATGGCGGGTCGCACGGTCGGTGATCATTTCCAGGAAATGCGATTTATACATACGTTATCGTATAAGTTGTACGACTTCAATGTGTCATGGAATGAGGAAACATTGACAGTGCCGTATCGAGACGCAGCAGAGCAGGCGATTTTTTTGATTTCATTGAATAGAAATGTATTTTTATTCAATGTGTTATTTGTTCTGTGGTGGGATTCCGCCAAGATTTTTTGGCGGATTTATGGACGTATGGGATGCCTGGCTGATTAGGGAAAGTCCTAATGAATTTCAAGCTTTGTTATCGCACATCGTATCTCTTGGGTAAGAAAAAGCGTCTATGGATGAGCCATATCCGATTGCCATGAGAGACTGTATTTTGAACCTGTGCCGGTTGGCCTGCAGTCAGGCCATCTGGCTGATCGTGCGGCGAAAGCGTCGCAGCGACAGGCTGAACAGTACTGCCCCGATCACCGCCAGTGCCAGGAATTGCGGCCAGACCACGGACAGGCCGGCACCCCGGTACAGGATGGCCTGGCCCAGGCTGACAAAGTGGGTGGTGGGGGCCAGCAGCATGATGTCCTGTACCAGTTGCGGCATGCTTTCGCGGGGAGTGCTGCCGCCCGAGAGCATCTGCAGCGGCAGCAGCGTCAGCACCATCAGCAGTGCGAACTGGGGCATGCTGCGCGCCAGGGTGGCCAGGTAGATGCCCATCGAGGTGGTGGCAAACAGCGACAGGGCCGCGCCCGCCAGGAACAGCAGCGGCGAGCCCTCTATGGGCACCTGCAGCAGGCCGCGTACCACCAGAAAGAGCGAAAGGGCCGTCGCCAGCAGTACCACCAGTCCCATCGACCAGATCTTGGCCAGCATGATTTCGGTGGGCGTGACCGGCATGACCAGCAGGTGCTCCACCGTGCCGTGTTCGCGTTCGCGGATCAGGGCGGCACCGGTGAGGATAATGGCCAGCATGGTCACGGCATTGATGATCTGCATGACGCTGCCGAACCAGGCTTTTTCCAGGTTGGGATTGAAGCGCGCGCGCAGCGCCAGATCGACGGGCGGTGTGGCGGTACCCCGGTAGCGCTGGATGAATCCGGCGATCTCGCCTTGTACGATTTCCTGTATGTAGCCGTTACCGGTAAAGGCCTGGCTCATGCGCGTGGCATCGACATTGAGCTGGATCTCGGCAGTCCGGCCAGCCAGGATATCGCGCTGGAAATTGGGCGGGATGTTCAGCACAAAGGTGTAGCGCCCGGCATCGAGTGCGGCGTCGGCCTCTCCAGGCTGCAGCATGGCAGGTGGATTGAACTGGGGCGGATAGAAAGCGGCGGCAATGCGCGACGACAGTGCGGAATGATCCTCGTCGACGATGGCGATGGGCGCATGGTGCAGCGACTCCGGCAGCGCAGTGGCAGCCGAATAGACGGAGACCGTGAACAGGTAGAGGATCAGCAGCAACATGGCCGGATCACGCCACAGGCTCCAGAGTTCCTTGACGCCCAGCCGGTGGATGTTTTTCAGGTGGCGCAGCATGTCAGGCATCCTGTTTTTTCAGGAACAGCACGGCCAGACCCATGATGACGGGGATCGATATGAGCAGGGGCCAGAAGGTCGGCATCAGGTCGCCCAGCCCGAGTGCCTTGCTGAATACGCCCCGGCTGATGGTGAACATGTGGGTGGCGGGGTAGATTTCGCCGATCAGGCGGCCAGCGCCTGATAGCGAGGGCACCGGGTCGATCAGGCCGGCGAACTGGGTGGCCGGGATGATGGTGCCGATCATGGCGATGAATACGGCAGCCACCTGGCTGCGGGTGATGGCCGATGCCAGCAGGCCCATGCCGGTCGTGCAGATGCAAAAGACCAGGGCCGCCAGCGTCAGCGTGGCGAAGCTGCCCTTGATGGGCACGCCGAAGACTGTCACGGCCAGCAGGCTCATCGAGAAGAAATTGACCATGGCCAGTGCCAGGTAGGGCAGTTGCTTGCCCAGCAGGAATTCGGTGCGCGTGACCGGCGTGACGTACAGGTTGACGATGGAGCCCAGTTCCTTTTCGCGCACGACACCGAGCGCGGCCAGCATGGCCGGCAGCATGAGCAGCAGCATCGGGATCACGGCGGGCACCATGGCCGGCAGGCTGCGCACGTCCGGGTTGTAGCGGTAGCGTGTTTCGATGGAGGCGAGCGTGGTGACGGGAATGCCGGACTGGCGGGCCTGGTCGGCCAGCCACAACCGGTGCATGCCCTGTACATAGCCTTTGACGGTCTCGGCCCGTTGCGGCATGGCACCATCGACCCAGGCACCAACCTGTACCGACTCGCCGCGCTTGATGTCGCGCGCGAAGCCGGGCGGGATCTCTATGGCCAGTGTCAGTTCGCCGCTGCGCATGCGCCGGTCCAGGTCGTCGTAGTCGCGGATCGGGGGGTGCTCGACGAAGTAGCGGGAGCCGGAGATGTTCAGCGTGTAGTTCTGGCTGAGCGTAGTCTGGTCGCGATCGAGCACGGCATAGCTGAGGTCTTCCACATCCAGGGTGATGCCAAAGCCGATCACGAACATCAGGATGATGGAGCCGGCCAGCGCCAGTGTGGCGCGGACCGGGTCACGCCGCAGTTCCAGCGCTTCGCGCCAGCTGTAGGCCAGCAGGCGTTGCAGGCTGAAGCGGGGCGGCCGGTGCGTAGCCTCGGGTGTGAGGTCCGGCGCTGCGGACGTGGTGCAGGCTGGCGAAGTGAGGCCATCGGCAGCCGGTTGCGCCGTGGGTACGGCCTGCGCAGCGGTTGTCAGTGCAGGCTGGCTGTTGGGTGTGTTCTCTGTGTCGTCTAGGCTTTCACCGCTGGCTTCGAGCAGATAGCCGATGAAGGCCTCTTCCAGGGAGGCCGCACCGCGTTTCTCCACCAGCCGCGCCGGCGTGTCGCTGTCGAGCACCTTGCCGGCGTGCATCATCGACATGCGGTCGCAGCGCGCTGCCTCGTTCATGAAGTGGGTGGAAATGAAGATCGTGACCTTGTCACGGCGCGACAGTTCGACAAGCAGTCGCCAGAAGTTGTCGCGTGCCACCGGGTCGACACCCGAAGTCGGTTCGTCCAGGATCAGCAGTTCGGGGCGGTGCACCATGGCCACGGCCAGCGACAGGCGCTGGCGCATGCCCAGTGGCAGGCTTTCCGGCAGGCTGTGGCGTACCTCGTCCAGGTCGAAGCGGCGGATCATGTCTTCGACGCGCGCCTCGATATCGGCCTCGGCAACGTGGAACAGCCGGGCATGCAGGACCAGATTCTGCAGCACCGTCAGTTCGCCGTACAGCGAGAACGCCTGCGACATGTAGCCGACGCGACGACGCGTATCGAGATCGTGCGGGTCGACCTCGTGCCCGAACAGCCAGGCGCGGCCTTCGCTGGCGGGCAGCAGGCCAGTCAGCATTTTCATGGTGGTGGACTTGCCGCAGCCGTTGGACCCCAGGAAACCGAAAATCTCGCCGCGCCGGATACGGAAGCTGACGTGATCCACGGCCACGAACTTGCCGAACCGCATGGTCAGGTCCTGGGCCTCGATGGCGATATCTTCGTCATCAGCCGCCAGCGGGGGAATTTCGACGGGTCGGTAATCGCGGGTCTTGCTTTCGGGCAGCAGACGGATGAACGCGGCCTCTAGCGACTGACTGTCGGTTCGTGCCAGCAGCTCGGCGGGCGTGCCGGTCGCCAGCACCCGCCCTTCGTCCATGGCGACCAGCCAGTCGAAACGCTGCGCCTCGTCCATATAGGCAGTCGCCACGATCACGCTCATGACCGGGCGCTGGCTCCGGATGCGGGCGATCAGGTCCCAGAACTGGGCCCGTGCCAGCGGATCGACGCCAGTGGTCGGTTCATCGAGGATCAGCAGATCCGGGTCGTGGATCAGTGCGCAGCACAGGCCGAGCTTTTGCTTCATGCCGCCCGACAATTTGCCGGCTGGCCTGTCCAGAAAAGGATGCAGGCCGGTGGCGCGGGTCAGGTCCTCGATGCGGCGTGTCTGCTCGGCAGCATCGTGACCGAACAGGCGTGCGAAAAAGCGCAGGTTTTCTTCCACCGATAGCGTGGGATAGAGGTTCCTGCCCAGGCCCTGCGGCATGTAGGCGATGCGCGGGCAGACCGCTTCGCGATGGGCCCGGTCGGCCATGTCGCCGTCCAGTGCATGCACCGAGCCGGACTGTATGGCACGGGCACCGGCCACCAGTGACAGCAGGCTGGACTTGCCTACGCCGTCCGGACCGATGATGCCGGTCATTCCGCCTGCCGGGATATCGAGATCAAGTTGGTCGAGCGCCAGCGTGTCACCGTAGCGCAGGCTGACGCCCTGCAGCCGGGCCACGCAGCGGTCGGGGGCGGCGCTCATGCCTTACTCCGGCACCCGTACGGCCAGTGAGTCGGGCCACTGGGCATCGGCATCCAGCTTGAGCCAGGCGACGCCGGGCAGGCCAGTCTTGACCTGGGCCAGGTGGCGACGCAGCAGGTCGGGATCGATCTGTGCCTTGACGCGGAACATCAGCTTCTGCCGTTCGCTGGCAGTTTCTACCGTTTTGGGTGTGAACTGCGCGGTACTGGAGACGAATGAAATTTTTGCCGGAATGACCAGGTGCGGCGCGGCGTCCAGCACCAGGCGTACGTCGGCACCCAGCGCAACCCTGCCGGCTGCCGTTTCGGGCAGGAAGAACGTCATGTAGACGTCGGACAGGTCAACCATGTTCAGCAATTTGCCACCCGCACCCAGCACTTCGCCGGGCTGGGCCACACGGAATTGCACGCGGCCATCGCGGGGTGCCGTGAGTGTGCTGTCGGACAGGTCGGCATCGATGCGGGCCACGGTCGCCCGGGCGGCCTCGACCCGTGCCTGTGTGCCAGTCAACTGGGCGCGCGCCGCTTCGACGGCGGCCTGGGCGGCAACGACCTGGGCGCGTGCCGCAGTCAGGGCCGCTTCGGCTCCACGCACTCGGGCGCGGTCATCATCCAGTTCCTGTTGCGAGGCGGCACCCTCCACGGCCAGCGTCTCGGATCGCGCCAGGCGGCGGCGGGCGGCTTCGTGTTCGGCCTGACGCTGCGCGACTACGGCCTGCGCTGCCGCGACGTCGCTTTCACGCAGGGCAATCTGGGCCTGGGCGGCGGCCACGGATTGCAGGGCTTCCTGCTGGCCGGCCACGGCCTCGTTGCGCTGTGCCTGCAGGGTGTCGATCTGCATCTGCGCCAGTGTCTGGCCCGCCTGCACGAAATCCCCCTCGTTGACCGTGATGTCCGCGACCCGTCCGGGCAGCTTGGTGGCAATGTCGATCTCGGTCGCCTCGATGCGGCCGTTGCCGCTCACGAAGCCGGAGCCGGGGCCGTCGTCGGCCAGGTATTGCCAGCCAAGTACGGCGGCCAGCGCCACCGCGACGATGGCAGCGCCGATGATGAGGTTCTTTTTCTGGGAGGCGGAAATGGCCATGGCAGGATCTCAGGGCGTAGCGGTGGAGGTCGGGGTGGTGCCAGGGGTGACGCTGGCCGACTGTGCAGTGGCGGCATCGCCGCCGAGTGCGGCGTAGAGTGTGACATGGCTGTCGAGCAGGCTGCTGCGGACCTGTGCCAATTGCTGCTGGGCAGTCAGCAGATCACGCTGGGCGTCCAGCACTTCAAGATAGGATGCTGCTCCGCGGTCATAGCGCAACTGCGCCAGATGCGCGCGCCGGGTCTGGACTTCCAGGGCCTCGCGCTGGATGGCCAGGCGTTCTGCCAGCCACTGATGGGCCGACAGGGCATCGGCCACTTCCCTGAACGCGGTCTGAATGGTCTTCTCGTATTGGGCGACGGCAATATCGCTGCGGACTTCGGCCAGATCGAGATTGGCCCGCAGGCGGCCGCCGTCGAAGATTGGCAGCGAAATCGTCGGCAGGAACGACCAGGCCCGACTGCCAGCATCGAAGAGGCCATCGAGTTCTGCGCTGGCGGTGCCCCAGTTGCCGGTCAGCGAGATGCGTGGCAGGAAAGCCGCGCGTGCTGCGCCGATATTGGCTTGCGCAACTGACAGGCGCTGCTCGGCGGCCATGATGTCGGGACGTCGCAGCAGCAGGTCGGCCGGCAGGCCGGCACGGATCGGCGGGAATGCCAGTGCATCGTCCCAGCGTACCGGCGCGGTCAGGGCCGGATCGGCCTGCGCGCCCAGCAGCAATGTCAGCGCGTGTGCCTGGGCGGCGCGGGCCTGCTCCAGCTCGGCACTCAGGGCGCGGGCCTGGATCAGCAGGGTCTCGACCTGGGTCAGATCGAGGGCGGAGGCAGCCCCGACATCGTTGCGGCGCTTGAAAATACGGTAGGACTGTTCGCGGCTGGCTGCAGTCTCGCGCGCCAGTGCGGCGCGTTCATCGAGATCGCGCAATCCCAGCCAGGCGTGGGCAACCTCGGTGATCAGGCTCAACTGCACGGCGCGCTGGGTGGCCTCGGTGGCGAGGTATTCGGCCAGGGCGGCATCGCGCAGGCTGCGCACCCGGCCCCACAGATCGATTTCCCAGCTGTTCAGGCCGACATAGGCTTCGTAGTTGCCCCCCACGACCGACTGGCCGCTCGGGTTCAGGTCGCCTGGCGTACGGGCGCGACCTCCCTGTCCTCCGACCGAAATGCCGGGATAGAGGTCGGCGCGCTGGATACCGTAGGCGGCACGCGCCTCTTCGATGCGCAACACGGCTATGCGCAGGTCACGGTTGCTCTCGAGTGCAATATCGATCAGTTGCCGCAGGGTAGGATCGGTGAAGTAATCCTGCCAGGCCGGCAGGGCTGTTCCCTGTCCGGCAGCGGCTGTCATGGCTGCCTGGCCGGTGTCTGCGGGCCAGGTGTTCGGTACCGGCAATGGCGGTTGGGGCGTATCGGGCACCAGTGGCGTGCAGCCTGCCAGGAGCAGGGCCAGCAGAACCGGTGCCAGCTTTCCTGATGCGGTCGGGTGCGGCAGAGGATAATCCGTCATGTGGCATATCCCAGGGCTGAAAACGAAGCCCAGGCACCATTGAGGCGCGGGGCAGCCTGCCGGTTGCAATGTCGGCGGGCAGAGACCGCAGGCATTGCGACTGGCCTGATACCATTGTACACATCTGGACTGTGCCCGCCCTGGCGGGGACGGGCCGCTCGGGGGCTCAGACCTGGGGGCCCAGGTGCCTTGTCGACAGATGGATGCCGGCGATCATGCAGCGGACCGATCCCCCCGCCATTTCGATGGTGGAGACATCCAGCGGCAAGAGGCGTGCCGACCGCTCGATGCGCCGAAACTGATCCGGCGTGAGGCTGTCGTAGGCACGCTGCGACAGGGCCAGCACGCGTCCATCGCGGCCCGACAGCTCAATGGCATTGCCGGCGAACTCCTTGATCTGCGCGTTGTCGAGCGCAATCACATCGCGACCCGACTCGGTCAGCCGGTCACGCACCTCTCCAGCCCTGGCCGGGTCGGTGAACGTGTCGAAACCCACCAGGGCGAACTCGGTCGCCACGCACATCAGGACGTTGGTGTGGTAAATGGGGCGACCGGCCTCGTCGGCCGTATCGAACGCCATCGGTTCGAAATTGAAGTGGGTGCTGAAACGCTCCAGCGTGATCGGGTCGGCCCGGTTGGAGCGGGCCGTATAGGCCACGCGGGCCAGATGGTCGAAGACCATGGCACCCGTGCCTTCAAGGAACAGCCCGTCGGCCTCCAGACCTGAATAATCGATCACATCCTGGACACGGTATTCGCGCTTGAGCATCTCGATGATGTCGGCGCGCCGTTCGCGACGGCGGCTTGGCGAGTACATGGGGTAAATGGCGATATGCCCGCCCGGATGGGTGGAAAACCAGTTGTTCGGGAAGACGGAGTCGGGCGTGTCGTTTTCGCCGGTGTCCTCGAACAGGTGAACGCGGATGCCTTCGGCCTGCAGGCGTTGTGCCGCCACGGTGACTTCCTCCCAGGCGGCGCGGGCCACGGCCTGTGCTGCCCGCTGTGCGGCGCTGCTCTGGAATGTGTTGTCCGCTGCGGTTTCCGGATTGGGTGTGAAGGCATGTGGACGGATCATCACCACGGCCGATGGCGCCTGTATGGAACGCGTATGAGTCGATGTGTTCATGTGGGCATCAAAAAGGCCGCCAGACAGGCGGCATGGGGTCAGGTGTTCGGAAGGCCGGTCATGCAGCGCGGCGCAGTCGCTGTCGGCTGCGCACGCTGCGGGTGAAGCGGAACAGATCCTTGGGGTCGTGGTCCTGGTCGCCGCCCCAGGGCACCAGTTCGACGGACTGCCCCATGTTGCGGGCCTCGGCCTGTTCGTTGACGTAGCGCAGCACGGCGTAGT
>NZ_JBEFDG010000022.1:0-12610 GCF_040137905.1 Corticimicrobacter sp. | reverse complement strand
CACTACCCTGCAGCAATTGCTGCAGGGTACTGGTATCCAGTACGCCCGCAATGGCAATAATGTGACGTTGTCGTCGTCGGCACCGGTCGAAGCGACGCAGCTGGGTACCGTGACGGTCAGCGGGGGCATCCTGGGTGATCTGTCTCCGGCCTATGCGGGGGGGCAAGTCGCTACAGGCGGCAGCATGGGTATCCTGGGCGCAGAAAATGTGATGGACACGCCGTTCAGCACGGTCAACTATACGTCTGACCTGTTGTTCGAGCAGCAGGCCCGTACGCTGGCGGATGTGATCGTCAATGATCCGTCTGTTCGCTCCACGACCTCGACCGGAGGCTTTGGCGAGGATTTCGTGATCCGGGGCTTTCCCGTCAGCAGCAACTATGGTTTGAGCGAGGTGAGCGTGAACGGGCTGTATGGTCTGGTTGCGCCCAGTCGCCTGCCGGTACAGATCATGGAGCGTGTCGAACTGCTCAAGGGGCCGGGTACCCTGATGCGCGGCATGTCACCCAATGGCAATGTGGGGGGCTCGGTCAACATCGTGACCAAGCGCGCCGATGACGAACCGCTCAACCGCGTGACGCTGGGCTACATGAGTGAGGCCAACCTGACTGCCCAACTGGATATGGGGCGCCGTTTCGGTGAGGACAATGCCTGGGGCCTGCGTTTCAACGGGATGAAGCGTGGTGGTGAGGCCACGACCAAAAATGGCGACCAGGGCCTGGAAATGATGGCGTTGGGCGTCGACTATCGTGGTGATCGCCTGCGTTGGTCGATGGACTTGATCCATCAGGAAGATGTGCTCAAGAACGTCCGTTCACAGATCGGCCTGGCGGCGGGTGTGGTCGATTTGCCCAGCCCGCCCGATGGCGATATCAACTTTTATCCCGGTACACGTCTGTCGCAGCGCGACAGCACCATTATGTCGCGCCTGGAGTATGACTTTACCGACAGCGTGACCGGCCACATCGGCATGGGCTATCGCGAAGGCAAGAATCGCCAATTGTTCCCTGGTGGTACCGGCATGGACGCGCAGGGTAACTTCACGGCGAATAACCGGTTCTACGATACGGATTCGGAAACGTTCAGCGGCGATGCCGGTATCGTTGCATTGTTTGATACCGGAGCGATTGGTCACCGACTGGCGCTGGGGGCCACTTATTTTGCGCAGGAGCAGGGCATTTCGTACTCGAATGCCCCGGCAGGCATTCCGGCTGTTCCGTCCAATATCTATGATCCTGCTCCGTTGCCTTCCGCGCCATTCGTGCGGGTTGATCCTGAACGTGCCTCCAAGACGCATCTGATCAGCTTCGCAATCACCGATACCCTGTCTTTTGCGCAGGATAGCGTGTTGCTGACACTGGGCGCGCGCAGGCAAACCGTGGATACGGACAGCTATTCATATCCGATGGTTGATGCTGCCGGCGTGGTCGGCGCATATGGCAATAAGACTGGCAGCTACCGCGCCAGTGCCATTTCGCCGGTAGTGGGCCTTGTGATCAAGCCCGTCGAAAACGTGTCCCTCTACGCCAACTATACCGAAGGTTTGAGCAAAGGCATGACTGTTGGGCTACAGCGAAACGGGAATCCATATGCCAATACGGGCGCAGTGCTCAAGCCCTACAAGTCCAAGCAATATGAAGCGGGCATCAAGGTCGACTGGGGCACCATTACAACCACCGCTGCGCTCTGGCAGATTGAGAAGCCCTTTGCGGTCGTCGATGCCAACAATGTCTATGACTACTCGGGCAAACAGCGGAACCGTGGGCTGGAGCTGAATGCCTACGGGGAAATCCAGCGTGGCTTGCGTCTGATGGCGGGCGCGTCATTCATTGATAGCAAGTTGAGGAATACCCAGGGAGGCACCACGGATGGCAATCGTTCGTATGGTGTGCCTGCCAGTGCCTATAACCTGGGCCTGGATTGGGATACGCCCTGGGTGAACGGCTTGAGTCTGGATGGCCGGATGATCCGTACTTCGTCGATGTATTTTGACAATGCGAACCAGATCAGCCTGCCGGGGACGACCATCTTCAATGTCGGCGCACGCTATCGCACCGAAATTGCCGGAAAGGATGTGGTGTTGCGGGCAACGATCGATAACCTGACCGACAAGCGCTACTGGCTGGTGGCAAGCAATGCCTATGCGACCAACGCTGCTGGCCGTACCTTCATGCTCTCCGCTTCGGTCGATTTCTGATCCCGGTATTTGCATGAACCCTATGGGTGAGGCCGCAGTGCGGCATCTGGGCCGCATTGCGCCACTGGTTTCCCGTATTGTGGCGGCCGTGTTGGGTGGCTATGCCCTGGCGGCGCTGGGGAGCATCGCACCCCTGGCCTTGCCGGTCAGTCAGCCGCAGGCTGTGCTGGCCGGCATGATGCTCAGTTTCCTGATCTATGCCGGTGCCGTGATCTGGGTGTTCGCCACCCGCAGCGCGTGGCGTGCCTGGGGCGGCCTGTTGCTGGCTGCCGTGCCGCTGGGGCTGGCCGCTGGCCTGGTCTTGCTTGCGGGAGGCCAGGCGTGACGCATGCAAAGCCCGTGTCTGGCGCGGGCACTGTGGGGGGCAGCCGTCTCCGGCAGGCCAGCTTGCGCCAGCGCATGTCCGGCCTGCATATCTGGGCGGGGCTGCTGTGTGGTTGGCTGTTGTACGCCATGTTCCTGACCGGAACGGTCGCCTATTTCAGAGAAGAACAGTCGCAGTGGATGCGGCCTGAGTTGCCTGCGTCGGCAGGCATGCCTGATCAGGCAGCCATCGCCCAGCGGGTGGCGGATGCCTTTGGCGATACGCCGCAGTGGACTGCGCGCCTGCCGGATGGTCGCGCCAATACGGTCTATGCCTTCTGGCGTGAGCGTGATGGCGGGCCGCGCCGTTTTGCCGAGGGGTGGCTCGATCCGGCAACAGGTCGCGCCGTCGAATCGCGTGACACCCTGGGCGGCGAGTTTTTCTACCGCTTCCATTTTCAGTTTCACCACCTGTCTTCATTCTGGGGCAGGCTGTTGGCCGGGCTGGCGGCGATGTTCATGCTGGTGGCAATCATCAGCGGCATCATTACCCACAAGAAAATTTTCGTCGATTTCTTTACCTTTCGCTGGGGCAAGGGGCAACGTTCCTGGCTGGATGCGCACAATGCGCTGTCGGTATTCGGCCTGCCGTTTCACCTGATGATTACCTATACCGGCCTGATTACGCTGATGGCCATGTATATGCCGTGGGGGCAGCAGGCCGGTATACGGACGCCAGCCGAACGGCAGGCGCTGAGTGCCCAGCTTGCGGCGGTGATTCCGCCCGTCCGTGCCAGTGGCGAGGCCGTGCCGCTGGCATCCGTGGCGGACATGGTTCGGCAGGCGCAGGCCCACTGGGGCGGTGCGGTGGCAGGCTATGTCAGCGTGTCGCACGCGGGCGATGCCGCCGCGCGTGTGTCGGTTTCCCGTGGCGAGGCAGGACGGCTGTCGATGAGTCCGCAGTACGTGCTGTTCGAAGGCGCTACCGGGAAACAACTGGCGGCGCACGATAGTGTGGGGGCTGCGGCAGAAACGCGGGGTGTGCTCTATGGGCTGCATCTTGGCCGGTTCAGCGACAGCGTGACCCGTTGGCTTTATTTCATCGTCAGCCTTGCTGGTACGGCCATGGTAGGTACCGGGCTGGTGCTCTGGACCGTCAAGAGACGCCAGAAACTGACTGCGCAAGCCATGCCTTCACTGGGGTTGCGCACGGTCGAGCGGATCAATGTCGCGGCGATTGCCGGGCTGTCGCTGGCCATGACGGCCATGCTCTGGGCCAACAGACTGTTGCCGGTCGATTGGCCGGGGCGGGCCGGTATGGAAGTGCAGGTGTTTTTTGTGGCGTGGGGTGTCTTGCTGCTGCATGCCTTGTTGAGGCCTGTGAGGCAGGCCTGGCGCGAGCAGTTGTGGCTGGCGGCGGCTGCGCTGGCGCTGTTGCCGATACTCAATGCGCTGACGACGGCCCGGCCACTATGGAAAAGCCTGGCGCAAGGCGACTGGGTTTTTGCCGGTGCGGATATGTTGTTCCTGGCCCTGGCGTTGCTGCATGCGCTGCTGGCCTGGCGGGTGCGCAGGACGGTGTCATGAGCCTGCAGCAGCACACCTGGATCTTCGTCTGTTGCCTGCTGGGTTTTGCCGGGCTGGCGGTGGCCATGGAGCGTGCCCAGGAAGACGTATTGGGACGGCGGCTGGGCATACGACTGGCTCGCCTGTCGCGACTGGCGGGGTGGACCTGGCTGGGCCTGGCGCTGCTGTGGCTGGTGGCGTGGCAGGGATGGGGGCTGGGCCTGGTGGTTTACAGTGGTCACACCAGCCTGGCGGCTGGCGTGGTGTTCTGTGGCTTGATCGTGTTGGGCCGCAGGCGCAGCCGTTGCTCAGGGACGCGTGGCAAAACGCACGATGTCAGGCATTGAGACCACGGGCGTGGTCATGTGGTCTGCGCCGGGAATTTCCCGGTAGCGCAGCGTGCCGGCATCCGGGCCCTTTTGAGTCAGGGTGTCGCGTACGGCACGCGCGCCGTCCAGCATCACGGTCGAGTAGTCCGGGTAGCCAGGCCATTCGTCTTCTGCGACCTCGAGCAGGACACGCGCCTGGCTGGCCGGTGCCTGGGCCAGATCGGTGGCGATGCGCAGGTCGTCCCACCAGGTCGAGGGGCTGATGGCGGCGTAGCGCTGGAAGGCCGCAGGCTGGCTGGCCAGCGCGTGCAGTGTGAAATAGCCGCCCAATGAATGACCGGCCAGCGTGTGCAGATCGTTGCGCAACGGCCAGCGGGCAGCCAGCGCCGGGCGCAGCGTTTCGGTCAGGAATGCCAGGAAGGCGTCTGCCCCACCTGGCTCGGCACCGCGCAGGCGCTCAATGTGCTCGGGATTGCGCGCAGGCGGCAGGAAATCCCAGCTGCGACGCGGGCCGTCGAACAAGGCGTCGCCGGGATAGGCCACGCCGACGACCAGCACCGGTTGCGCCTGTTGTTTTGCGCCGTCCTGGACGAACTCGGGAAAGGTCTGGACCATGCGCATGGCTTCTGCAGCCGTGGCAAAGTAGGCGTTGCCATCCAGGAGGGTCAGGGTGCCGTAGCCCTGGGCCGGTGCATCTCCGGGCGGTACGGCCACGAAGATGCGGTAGGGCTTGCCCTTGGCATCCTGCAGGGAGAACACCTGGGTGTCCGGCAAGGAGACGGGCGTGCTGGCGGAGGGTTGGGGGGGCGTGTCGGTGCTGGCGGCCTGCACCGGATTGGCCGACATGACCGAGAGCGCGGCACATCCCAGCAGGATGCAGCACAGGTCTCTGCTCAGTGGTTTAAAGAAAAGTTTGATATTCATTTGAAGATGGGTTTTTATTCATTGATTTTTTGTCACTTTAGCGCCAAACGTCGTGGCTGTCTGCGTCCAGGTGTTGTTGCCCGGCTGGCGGGTGACCTGTTTTGACGAATTCTTGACATTTATTTGATGGTTCTCTGACGGTTCTTTCTCTAGACTGCTGTGCGGCATATATCGTGCCGCGCTAGCATGTCGTTCGACTCTCCCTCGTCCATGGTCGGCCGCACAGTTGTACCAGTCCTGGGACGCTGCACGGTTATAGGGCATCACCATTCATGTACATCCAGATTCTCTCTTTCATTGGCGCAGCCTTTCTGTTGCTGACGCTCAGCCGCCTGGGGCTGGCGCTTTGGCAGTGGCGGCGCGTCTCGGCCGTGCATGGTCTTGGTCGCGTGATGCTGGGGGGGCTGCGCATTGATGCGCATCTGGTGGCGCTGGGCGTAGCACCGGGGCTGTTGCTGGCACCGTGGATGGATGGCGTGCCTGCGGCCATGTGGCTGCTGGGGCTGTGGCTGCAGATCGTATGGTTGCTGATCTGCCTGCTGGAGTTGTCGACGCCGCTGTTTATCGTGGAATACGACACCCGGCCCAACCGGATCTATATCGATTACCTCAAGTACCCGCAGGAAGTGTTTGGCATGCTGTGGCGCGGCTACCGGGGAACGGCAGTACTGGTACTGGTGCTGCTGGCCCTGGTCGGCTGGATCGGGCACGGCCTGTTTGCCGCAGGGCGTCCCACGCTGGACGGCATGGGCTGGCTGATGCGGGTGGTGCTCTGGCTGGCCGGTGTTGCCCTGGCCTTTCTGGCGATTCGCGGTACTTTGCGGCACCGTCCGATCAACCCGTCGAACGTGGCATTCTGCGGCGATGCGCTGGTCAATACCCTGCCGCTCAATTCGCTTTACAACGTCCTGTACGCGGCCTATTGCCTGAAAAATGAGCGTGCACCTGCCGATGCCTATGGCAAGCTGCCGGACGAGGAGGTGATCGATACGGTACGCCGTTGCGCCGGGCTGGCGGGCGAGGTCATGGATCCGGCCATTCCGACGCTGCACGCCGCCAGGGCGTCGCAACTGGCGGCGGGCCAGCGGCGTCCCCGCAACGTGGTGGTGATCGTCGAGGAAAGCCTGGGCGCACGCTTTACCGGCTTCCTGGGTGACACGGCGCTGACGCCATGCCTGGATGCGCTGAGTGCCGAGGCCTGGACCTTTACGCGGGCCTATGCCACCGGCACCCGTTCTGTGCGCGGGCTGGAGGCGCTGGCGGCAGGTTTTCCCCCGGCCCTGTCCGAGGCCGTGCTGCGGTTGCCGGATACACAGTCGCGTTTTTTCACGTTGGCGCAGTACCTGCGTCCGCAGGGCTACAAGTCCCACTTCGTCTATGGTGGAGAAGCCCACTTCGACAACATGAAAAGTTTTTTCATGGGCAACGGCTTTGATGTCCTGCACGATCAGCCGACCTTCCTGAAACCGGCTTTTTCGGGTACCTGGGGCGTGAGCGACGAGGACATGTTCGGGCGGATTCACGAGATACTGTCCGTCCCTTCCGAGCAGCCGCAACTGGTGCTGGCGTTTTCGGTGTCCAATCATTCTCCCTGGGAATATCCTGCCGGCCGCATAGAACCGGTGGGCGAACCGGCCTCGGTCGAAAATACGGTGCGCTATGCGGACTGGGCACTGGGCCGCTTTTTCGAGCAGGCGCGTACGCAACCCTACTGGGAAGACACGCTGTTTCTAGTGGCGGCGGATCATGATGCTCGCGTGGGCGGACGTGATTGCATTCCTCTGCGACACTTCCATATTCCGGCCCTGATCCTGGGCGGCAGTGTCGTGCCCCGGCTGGATGCCCGCATCGTCAGCCAGATCGACCTGCCGGTCACGCTGCTGGGTCTTTTGGGGAGCAATGCCATGCATCCTATGATCGGCCATGACCTGAACGATCCGGCTGCAGGTGGGCGGGCCCTGATGCAGTATGGGGAAAACTTCGGCTATCTCAAGGGTGACCTGCTGACGGTGCTGGAGCCTCAGCGGGCACCGACGCTGTGGCGCTATGGCCTGCCGGACAGCTACCAGTCGCTGGAGGTCGATGCGGGTTTGGCCCGCGAGGCCCTGGCCCATGCCCTGTGGCCACATCAGGTCTATCGGGCACGCGGTTATACGCTGCCGGGTTGCTGACTGCCGGGCCCCTGGGAGCCGGGCACGAATGTCAGGCGGAATGTCGTGCCGGACTCCCGGGTGGGGACCACTTCCAGTTTCCAGGTCAGGCGTTCGCAGATCAGTGACACGATGAACAGGCCCAGCCCCGAGAGCGCCGTCAGTTCGCCGATATCGGCACCCGGATCGTTCAGATAGGCCAGGTAACCTTTTGGCAGCCCGGGGCCATGATCCTGTATTTCAACGCTGTGCGTATCGATCCTCACCTGGATGCTGCCGTCGGTGTGCTGGACGGCGTTCTGGATCAGGTTGCGCAGCAGCATCCTGACCAGCGTGGGATCGGCATTGACGCTGGCCTGGACATGCGGTTCGAGGGTGATGCGTCCTGCTGCGTCCGTATGGCGCGCGAGGTCGTCACTGATTTCCTGCAGCAGCAGGGGCAGTTCGATGCGAGTCCTGCGCTCGGAAGAGGACGACTTGCGGCGCGTCAGTTTCAGGATGACGTCGATGTTGGCCGTCATCTCGTCAACTGCACGACGCATGCGCAGCAATGGCTTGCGGGCCGAGCTTTCGAGTCCGCCGCGTTGCTCCAGCACATCGAGCGCGCCGGCAATCACGGCAATCGGGGTGCGCAGTTCGTGGCTGGCCAGCCCCATGAGGGATTGTTCCCGCCTGACATAATGCTCCAGTTCGCCGAGAAAACGGTTGAAGGCACGGGCAATCGCTTCCAGCTCTGTGGCGTGGGGGTAGCTTTCCGGCAGGCGGGGCATGTGGGGAGCCGGTGCCGTGCCGCGAATGTGGTCGCTCAGCGTATGCACGGGTGCAGCCAGACGCCGGCCCGTCAGGCGTGCCAGCAGGATGCCGAGCAGTATCACGCCTACGCCCAGCAGGAGCAGGAAACGGTGGAATACCGACTCACGGTATTCGAACAGTGAAATGTCGCGGGCCAGATAGAAATGGCCGCCCCTGACTGTGCTGGTGTTGATGAGGTAGGTTTGTTCTCCAAGCTCTATTTCGCCGGAGTAGGGGAAGGGGAGTCCCTGGAAGATGGATGGCAGTTTGTCGTCCGGTGCGATGCCCGGTGGGGTGTAGTAGGCCTGCAGGGTGTCTGTGTTCCAGACCAGTATTTCGTTGGGGCGGGCATTGTCCAGCAGTGATTCGCGCTCGGATTGCAGGTCGAGTTCAAGGATGGCGCGCTCGAGGTTTTCATTGGCGACGAGTACGGAGGTTGCCGTCACGGCGAAGGTCACCAGTACGGCCGCCAGGACGGTATTGCGAATGCGCCTTTCAATGCTGGATGACGCCATGTCAGGCTTCCCCCGGCGGTGTCAACCGGTAGCCGCGGCCGTGCAGCGTCTGGATCAGGTTGACGCCCAGCGCCTGCTGCAGGAGCTTGCGCAGGGTATAGACATGGGTACGCAGGGTATGGGGCTCGACCTCGCGTTCTCCCCAGAGCATCTGCCCCAGTTGTTCGTAGGACAGGAAGTTCGGATAGGCGCGTACCAGCGCTTCGGTGATGTGGGCCTGCATGCCGGAAAGCTGCAGCGGGCAGGCTCCCGGCAGGCGCAGGCGCAACGTGCCCGGCTCGAATTCGATGCAGCCCGCTCGCAGGATATCTGCCTCGGGCCGACCGCGCCGATGCAGCGCGTCGATGCGCATGGCCAGTTCCTTCAGGTTGAACGGCTTGACCAGATAGTCGTCGGCACCCTGGCTGAATCCTTCGACCTTGTCGTCGATATGGTCCTTGGCCGTCATCATGATGATCGGGGTCGTGCTGTGCAGGTCGTGACGAATGCGCTGGCAGAGTGTGAATCCCGACATGCCCGGCAACATGACATCCAGGGCGATGACATCGTATTCATGCGTGGCGACCTGATGCAGTGCGACCACGCCGTCATAGGCGAAGTCGAGAACATAGCGGTCGTTGTCGAGATATTCGCCGATGTTCGCTGCCAGGGCGGGGTTGTCTTCGACGATCAGGACGCGGATCGGGGCTGTACTCATGGTGTCGGAGATCCAGGTGGAACGAGGGGCGGAACCTGCAATAAATCAAACCGGCGGTTGGAGAATACGGGAGGGGGGGCACCGGTCAGCAACCGGATGGCATCGGATTGCTGCCTGGGCGTTGCCAGATAATAGCCTGCCGGATAGCGACTGCGCAGGCCCTCCAGCTCGTCCCGGGATGCCGCCAAGACCTGTTCCCGGGCGTAGTATCGGGCGGAAAATGGCCTTGCGTCCAGATAATACAGGGGTTGCGATGGCTGGCTTCGCACCGCATGGTAGGCGACCAGCGAACGCTCGGACTTGAGCAGGTCGGGATCGATGGCAATGACCAGCCCGGCAGCCAGGGTGATGGCCGGGACCAGCATGGCCAGGCGCAGATAGCCTGCCTGCAGGCCCGTGTTGCCGGGTAGCTCCGCTGTGCGGGAACCGGGGCGTGGCAGTGCGACGGCCAGCAGGATGGCAAAGCCCGGCAGGGAGGGTTGAACATAGGTCCACAGGATGTTGCCGGCCAGGGAAAAGAAAACGGGTGTGGACAGGGCCCAGAGCAGCAGCAGGCGCATGGCGGGATCGGCCAGGCGGGTTTTCAGCGCACGGCGCAGGGCATGGGTGCGCAGGTTGGTACCCAACAGCCAGATCGCAACCAGGCTCCATGGAAAGGCTGCCAGCATGGCATCGAGCCAGATGCTGCCATATGGGCGCCTGTGTGCGCTGCCGTAAAGGTCGCCTTGCCAACCGGGATCCACGAAGCGGGCAAAATGCTCGCCCAGCAGGAAGTAGCGCAGAAAGCCGGGCGTCTTGATTTCGGCGCAGATATACCAGGGCAGGGTCAGTGCCAGGACCAGCAACAGACCGGGTATCCAGCGGATAGGTTTTCCGGCCGGACCGGGACTGCGGCACCAGATATGCCAGGCCAGCAGGATCAGGCTGACCAGCACGATGGCGAGCGGCCCTTTGGCCAGCAGGCCCAGCGACAGGCCGCCAAAGAATCCGAGATGCCAGATCAGGCGTCCGTCTTCACGCAAGCGGGTATACGCGGTCAGGCTCAGGGTGATGGCCAGTGCCAGCCAGGGGTCGAGCATGACCGCGCCGGCCATCAGGAAGGGCAGCAGGGAGCTTGCATAGATCAGTGCCGCCATGCGTGCAGCCTGCAGGCCGAACTGATGACGTGCCCACTGGAACAGAAGCGCCAGCGTCGCGATGGAGGCCAGCAGCGAGGGCAGGCGGACGGCCAGATCGCTGTAGCCGAACGCTTGCAACGACAATGCCGACATCCAGAAGGCCAGCGGTGGCTTGCCCCAGAATGGCTTGCCGGGTTCGAACCAGGGTGTGATCCAGTCGCCGCTGGCCGCCATCAGGCGGGCCATTTCGGCATAGCGGGGTTCGGAGTTGTCGGCCATGGGCGTGACCGCCATCAGGACCAGCCGCACTGACAGCGCCAGGAGCAGTATCCAGGCCCAGGCCGGTACCTTGCTATGCATGTGCATGGTGTGTCTCTTCGGTGTGCTGACGGGCATAGGCTGGCGGGCTTTGCAGGATGTCCCGTACCAGGAACAGGGGGCGTTGCTTGGCTTCGATATACGTCTTGCCGACATATTCACCCAGCAGTCCCAGGGCGATCAGTTGTGCACCACCCAGGATGGACATGATGGCGACCAGCGATGGATAGCCTTGTACCGCTTCGCCGAACATGACCGTCTTGAGGGCGATGAAGGCACCGTAGGCCAGTCCTGAGGTTGCCGTGACTGCGCCCAGCCCTGCCGTCCAGCGCAATGGCTTGACGGAGAAAGACGTGATGCCCTCCAGTGCCAGCGCCAGCAGGGCACGGTAGCCCCATTTGGTGGTGCCGGCTG
This sequence comes from Corticimicrobacter sp., assembly GCF_040137905.1. NCBI lineage: Bacteria > Pseudomonadati > Pseudomonadota > Betaproteobacteria > Burkholderiales > Alcaligenaceae > Corticimicrobacter > Corticimicrobacter sp. The sequence continues at coordinate 1,287 of NZ_JBEFDG010000022.1, read as the reverse complement.
CGCGGGGGGCCCGGTCGTAGAACATGACCGTGGTGGGGAAACCGACCCAGGCAAACAGGCCTTTCATGTAGCGGGTTCGCTCCGGGAGCTGGTTGAGCGCCTGTACTGCTCGCCGGCTGAGCAGCCGGAAATCGCCCGTATCCGGAGGGATGGGCGCATTGCTGAGGTGGCCCAGCAGACGATAGTAGAGATGGGCGCTCAGCTTCTTGTGCCAGGGCTCACCGGCCCGGCTGCGACGACGCATCGCGACCACGTCGGCACCGGCTCGCCAGGCAGCCAGCATGTCCGGAATCAGTTCGGGCGGGTCCTGGAGGTCGGCATCCAGGATGATGCTGGCCTCTCCTGAGCAATGCTGCAGACCGGCCGACATGGCGGCTTCTTTGCCGAAGTTGCGGCTCAGGCGGATCAGCTTGAGGTGGTCGTGCGAGCAGACGCGTGCGGCCAGCCAGTCGGCACTGCCGTCACGGCTGCCGTCATCGACGAAAATGATTTCATGGCTGCAGTCAAGGGCGGCCAGCACGGTGCCCAGGCGTTCGAGGCATAGCGGCAGGACCTCGATTTCGTTGTAGACCGGAATCAGGATCGACAGGGTCGGGCTGTGACGGGTCTGGGTGGAATAGGAAACAGGCAGGCGTGCGTTCATGAGAAGACGTACCTTTTGAAGAGCCAGTAGTTGAGAGAAACCAGCAGCAGGGTCGTGCTGGCCTGGGCAGCGAGCGGTGCGAAATGCAGCCCGTCATGCAAAAGAAGAAAGAAAAGTCCGTTGAGCAGCCAGCCGACGCCCAGCGCGGCCAGGTAGCGTCGCATGGTGGCGAGCTGGCCGCGACGGGGGTGGAACACCATGTCGCGCTGCAGTCGGTAATTGACGACGGCACCGGTCAGGGCACCCGTCATGGCGGCGGGGGTGGGGGGCATGCCATGCAGCAGCAGGGCCTGCATGATGCCGTAGTGAAGGGCGGTGGCTGTGCCGCCTCCCATCAGGAAGCGGGCGAAGCGCGGGAGCCAGGCAGAAAGCACGGTATGACGACGCACTGTGATTGAAGTGCGTCCATCATAGGAACCGTGCTGTCAAGATTGCGTCAAGGACGCATCATGGTTTGGTCAAACTTTTGCGGAAGGCCGGTCATGCAGCGCGGCGCAGTCGCTGTCGGCTGCGCACGCTGCGGGTGAAGCGGAACAGATCCTTGGGATCGTGGTCCTGGTCGCCGCCCCAGGGCACCAGTTCGACGGACTGCCCCATGTTGCGGGCCTCGGCCTGTTCGTTGACGTAGCGCAGCACGGCGTAGT
>NZ_JBEFDG010000021.1:0-108989 GCF_040137905.1 Corticimicrobacter sp. | reverse complement strand
AGTCGGACACCATTGCGATGCCGGCACCGGAAGCGGCTGCCTGGACGAGGCTTTGCGCATCATCCGTGACCAGCGGACCTGCGATCCGAATCACCGTTGTCTTGTCTCCCTCACGCAGATGCCAAAGGGGGTGCGAGGCCAGCCGAGAGAATCCCAGGCAGGCGTGCTGCGCGAGATCGGCTGGCCGAGCAGGCATACCGTGCACCTGCAGATAGGCCGGCGACGCACAAAGCATGCGCCGCGATGGCGCAAGCCTGCGTGCCACCAGCCGACTGTCAGTCAATGTTCCGATGCGAACAGCGACATCGAAGGACTCCGCAACCAGATCGACATAACGATCCTCGAAGGCCGTTTCCACAACCAGATCGGGATAGGTTGCCAGGAAGGCGGGAAGAATCGGGGCAACCCACATCCGACCAAAGGTCGCAGGCAATGCAATGCGCAGCGTGCCACGCACGCCGGTTGCCGCTGCTGCGGTGTCCTGCTCGATCTCCTGCAGGGCTTGCAAGGCACCGCGCATGCGCTGATGGAAGGCTTCACCCGCTTCCGTCAGTGCCTGCCTTCGCGTGGTGCGCTCCATGAGGCGCACACCCAGGCGCTTTTCCAATGCAGTAACACGCCGCGAGAGGATGGATCCATCGCGCCCCAGCACCTGGCCTGCGGCGGTGAAGCCGCCATGCTCGACGGTGGCGAGAAAAGCCGTGATCTGCTCGAACTCTGTGCCATTCATATCTGCATTATTTGCACAAGTAATCTGCACCAAAACAATATTTTTATATTTTAGTGAATTAATTAAATTGTAGGTCATCGTCAAACCCTCGGCTTTATGCGCATCCGGCGTGGACGGAGGGAGAGCATCGGAGTTGCCATGAAGAAAACACATTCGACAGTCGCCGCAGACGACCGCTACAAGGTACTGGCGGCAATCTGCGTCTCCGCAATCATCATCCCCCTGGTGTTCACCGGGCCGGCGATATCCACGCCGGCGGTCGGGCGCGACCTGGGCGGTGACCAATCCGCCCTGGGCTGGATCGTCAATGCCTACGCCATCGCGTTCGGTGCTTGCGTCATGGCAGCGGGTGCCATCGGCGACCAGATCGGTCGCAAACGGTGCTTCGTCGCGGGACTCTGGATCTTCATCGCCACATCGCTGCTGATCGGCCTGACCCCGAACCTGTTGCTGCTCAATCTGCTGCGCGCTGCCGAAGGCGTCGGCGGTGCCCTGATACTGACTTCGGCCACGTCCCTGCTGGCACAGGAATTCGAGGGCGCGGAACGCATTCGGGCTTTCAGCTTCCTCGGCACCGCGTTCGGCGTCGGCCTTGCATTCGGGCCAATGGCCTCGGGGTTCCTGATCGAACACCTGGGTTGGCGCTCACTCTACTTTGCCATCGCACTGATCGCCGCCCTGATCCTGCTGATAGGTACGCAACGCATCAAAGAGTCCAGCAACCCGGAGGCGCAAGGCATCGATTGGCCGGGTACCATGCTGTTCACGGCTGCCCTGGTATCTCTGACGTTCGGCATCGTGCGCGGGCCGCAAGACGGCTGGGCGAGCCTGCGCGTGCTGTCGCTGCTGGGCGGCACTGCTCTGCTGCTCGGTGCCTTCGTCGCCGTGGAACTGCGGCACCCTCGTCCCATGCTGGAACTTTCCTTGTTCCGTTACCCACGTTTCATTGGCGTGCAACTGCTGCCTGTGGCAACCGGGTTCAGCTTTATCGCGCTGATCGTCTATATCCCGATCTGGTACATCGTCATTCAGGAACGCGATACCTTCACTGCCGGCCTTGCAATCCTCCCGCTGACCGCACCGATGCTGCTGGTACCAATACTGGCCGGGCGAATCGCCCAGCACGTCTCGCCCGGTCTTCTGTCGGGTATCGGCTTCCTCATCTCGGCGCTCGGTGCCTGGCTGTTGATGGACCTGTCGCCTGACGGGAGTTTGTGGGCGATGGCCATCCCCATGCTGCTGATCGGCATCGGCAATGGCCTGCCCTGGGGCTTGATGGATGCCCTGTCAGTCAGTGTAGTCCCCAAGGAGCGCGCAGGAATGGCGGCCGGCATCTTCACGACCATGCGCGTGGCGGGTGAAGCCATCGCCATCGCGGCCATCGGTGCCATGTTGGTCGGTCTGACAGCCGCAAACCTGCGTACAGCAGCACAGGCCGCTTCGCTGTCGCTTCCACAAGAGGCCACAGCGATCGCCAGCCAGATCGGAACCAACGCCGGGCATGGTTCCTCTTCCGACACTGCCAGTGCAACGGCCGGAGCAATCGTCGCACTTGCACAGCACGCCTACACCTCCGCCTTCCACAGTATCTTTGGTGTGCTGGCCCTGCTCTCGATCCTGACAGCCGTGGTCTGCATCGTGACGCTGCGACAGTCAGCCGATCAACAAGGCAGATCCTTGGAGTCTTGAGGCAAACCCTTGATTTTCAAAGGTCTGCCCCGTACGCCGAACGCTCCTGAAATCTGAAAAATCGTCAGACGTTGATCACACGTTGAACAAGAAGTTCAGCACATCCCCATCCTGCACCACGTACTCTTTTCCTTCTGCCCGCATCTTGCCGGCTTCCTTGGCACCCTGTTCGCCCTTGAACTGGATGAAGTCCTCGTAGGCAATGGTCTGGGCACGGATGAAGCCGCGTTCGAAGTCGGTGTGGATCACGCCGGCAGCCTGCGGGCCGGTGGCACCGATCGGCACGGTCCAGGCGCGCACTTCCTTGACGCCCGCAGTGAAGTAGGTCTGCAGGCCGAGCAGCTTGAAGGCCGCGCGGATCAGGCGGTTCAGGCCCGGCTCTTCCATGCCCATATCGGCCAGGAAGACTTCGCGGTCGGCGTCCTCGAGATCGACGATCTCGGCCTCGATGGCGGCGCAGATGGCCACGACCGGCGCGTTGCGCTCGGCAGCGTAGGCCATCAGGCGATCCAGCATGGGATTGTCGGTAAAGCCGCTATCGCTGACGTTGCCGACGTACATGGCCGGCTTGGCCGTGATAAAGCACATCGGCTTGATGATGGCGCGGTCTTCGTCGCTCAGGTCGAGTGCGCGGATCGGACGGGCTTCGTTCAGGTGGGCAATGCATTTTTCCAGCACGCTGACGATGCGCTGGGCTTCCTTGTCGCCGGAGCGTGCGGTCTTGCTGTAGCGGTGCAGGGCCTTCTCGGCGGTCTGCAGGTCGGCCAGCGACAGTTCCGTCTCGATCACCTCGATGTCGGCAATGGGGTCGACCTTGCCGGCCACGTGGACCACGTTGGGATCCTCGAAGCAGCGCACCACGTTGACGATGGCGTTGGTCTCGCGGATGTGGGCCAGGAACTGGTTGCCCAGGCCTTCGCCCTTGCTGGCACCGGCCACCAGACCGGCGATATCGACGAATTCGACCGTGGCCGGCAGCACGCGCTCCGGATGGACGATCTCGGCCAGCTTGTCCAGGCGCGGATCGGGCACCTCGACGATGCCCACGTTGGGCTCGATGGTGCAGAACGGATAGTTTTCCGCCGCGATGCCGGCGCGCGTGAGCGCGTTGAAGAGCGTGGATTTACCGACGTTGGGCAGACCAACAATGCCGCATTGCAGTGCCATGGATCTTGGTTTCCTGAAAGAGAGATAGGGAGTAATCAGTGGAATGGGGTCGGATCTCCGGATCCGTCAGTCGACAGTTTAACCGGCTTGTGCCGTGTATCGGCCATGCAGCACTACGAGAGATCCGCGCCGCCCAGCATGAACAGCGCAATCAGCAGCAATGGGCCACTGTTGAAAATGGCATGCAGCAGGATGGAAGAGGCAATGCCATGACGCACCCGATTCCAGGCCAGCACCAGCCCGGTCAGCCATTGCGGCAGTACCAGCAGCGGCATCAGCCAGAGCGGCATCTGGTTCATCTCATAGTTCATCCAGTGCATGCCAGCAAACAGCAGCACGCTCAGATGGAACAGCCACGGAAATGCCCGCCGATATCGACGCAGCCAGCGCCAGCGGCCTGCGCGCAACCGGCCCGCCCACACTGAGCACCAGGCCATTTTCAGCAGCAACGCACAGCCACGCCGCCTCAGCCATTTACCCAGCGAGGCCGGCAGCCAGAGCAGGACCAGTACCACCACCACGGCCACGATGGCCGGGTTCTTGGGGCCCAGCAGCGTAATCGCCAGCATCGCAGGCAGCAGCCAGAGCGACTGAAAGGGACGGCGCAGGCCGTAGCGAAACAGCAGCTCTTCCACCAGGGGGGCCCAGGCCAGGGCCGCCAGCCAGGGAATATTGTTCATGTCCAGCCGATGCGTCGCCCCGCCCGCACCGATGGCCATCAGCACCAGCGGGCCGAGCACGAAAATATTGCTGAACCACAGGCAGGCAGCCCAGCACAGCAGGCGGCGCACATCCAGCCCCTGCGTCCAGTCAAGCGACGTCGCTCCCATGCCGGACAGGCGTGACGAACGAGACGCATGGCGCAGGTGTGGCCGGCGCAGGAAAGCACGGAATTGCCTGAAGTCTTCCCTGAAGCGCGTGGCCGCCATCGATCAGCTCTCCGTATGCAGGTCGCGCACGGCGAACTCGAACTGGCCGTCGAGCAATTGCGGCAATGCCTTGCGTCCCTTGTCGATGGCGCGATCGATATCGATCTGCTCTTCCAGGCGCGGTGGATTCAGCACGAAAGCGGCCACCTGTTGCGCCAGGTTGAGCGTGCGGGGATGGCCGATGCCGATGCGCAGGCGCCAGAACGCAGGGCTGCCCAGAGCGGCCTGGATATCCTTGAGACCGTTGTGGCCCGCATGGCCACCGCCCTGCTTCAGCTTGATCTGTCCCGGCATCAGGTCCAGTTCGTCATGCACGACCAGGACTTCCTCAGGCTGAATCTTGTAGAAGCGCGCCATGGTGCCCACGGCCTGGCCGGAGCGGTTCATGAACGTCGTGGGCTTGAGCAGGTGAATCCGTTCGCCGCCACGACGGGCCGACGCGACTTCGCCAAAGAAATTCCTGTCCATGCCGAACGAGGCCCCCAGATCGGCGGCAGCCTGATCCAGCAGCCAGAAACCGGCATTGTGCCGTGTCCTGGCATATTCACTGCCTGGATTGCCAAGACCGACCAGCAGACGTATGGGTAAGCTCATCTCGAATGCACACTCTTATTATGAAAAACCCCATGACATGCGCGTGCATGCATGGGGTTCCAGCATGCCGGCGCAGGCCGGCATATCCGGGATCAGCCTTCGGCTTCTTCCGTTGCGCCAGCTGCACCACCACCCTTGACGATGGCAGCCACCAGGGCCGGATTGGGATCGTTGGGGTGAGCCTGGAAGCTCACGCCAGCCGGGGCGACCAGGTCGTTCAGGTGCACGGAAGCACCGCCTTGCAGGTTCGACAGGTCAACCACGATCTCGGCAGGCAGGTCCTTGGGCAGGCAGACCACTTCGACTTCGGTGTGGATCTGGCTGATCAGGGCGCTGCTCAGCTTCACGGCAGGCGAGGCTTCGGCGTTGATGAGACGCAGCGGCACCTTGGTGGTCAGCTTTTCGTTGGCATTGACGCGCTGGAAGTCGATATGCAGGACCTGGGACTTGAAGGGGTGCCATTGGACCGAGCGCAGCAGGACGTTCTCGACCTTGCCTTCGAGGTCCATTTCGAGCACGGACGAGGCGAATGCGGGCTTGCGCAGTGCGTGGAAAATCTCGTTGTGATCCAGTTCGACGTTGGCGGGCTGGGCAGCACCACCATAGACGATGGCCGGAACACGGCCAGCGCGGCGCAGGCGGCGGCTCGCACTCGTACCCTGGACGCTACGCGCAGTTGCATTGAATTTCATGTAAAACTCCAGACTATTGAAGCAGACATCCCCGATAGGAGCATGTCCAGATGTTCAGGCCGTCGCACATGCGGGACCTGTGCCCGGCACGACCGCGACCAGTCATGCCGGAAAACCGGGTATTTTATTCGACAAACAGCGAGCTGACCGATTCGGCATTGGCAATGCGCAGAATGGTTTCACCCAGCAGCGCGGCACACGACAATTGGCGGATGCGACCGCAATTGCGGGCTTCCTCGCCCAGCGGAATGGTATCGGTCACGACCAGCTCATCAAGCGCCGAATCGGTGATGCGCTCGATGGCGCTGCCCGACAGGACCGGGTGGGTGCAATAGGCATATACAGTGCCGGCACCGCGATCCTTGAGCGCCTGCGCAGCCTTGCACAGCGTGCCGGCGGTATCCACCATGTCATCCATGATGATGCAGGTACGGCCATCGACGTCGCCGATGATGTTCATGACTTCGGACACATTGGCGCGCGGACGGCGCTTGTCGATGATGGCCAGATCGGCCTCGAGCGGCTTGGCCAGCGCACGGGCGCGCACCACGCCGCCGATATCGGGAGACACCACGACCAGGTTCTTGAAGTTGCGGCGCCAGATATCACCCAGCAGGATCGGACCGGCATAGATGTTGTCGACCGGGATATCGAAGAAGCCCTGGATCTGGTCGGCGTGCAGGTCCATGGTCAGCACGCGGTCGACACCGGCGACCTGCAGCATGTTGGCCACCACCTTGGCCGAGATCGACACGCGGGCCGAACGAGGCCGGCGGTCCTGGCGGGCGTAGCCGAAGTAGGGAATCGCGGCGGTGATGCGACCTGCCGAGGCGCGGCGCAGGGCATCGACCATCACCATGATTTCCATCAGGTTGTCGTTGGTCGGTGCACAGGTCGGCTGCAGCACGAACACGTCCTTGCCCCGCACGTTTTCGTTGATTTCAACCATCACTTCGCCATCGGAAAAACGACCGACGGTCATTTTCCCCAGCGACATATCCAGATGGTTGGCCACATCGGCTGCCAGACGCGTGTTGGCAGTGCCGGTGAAAATCATGAAGTGTTCGTGTGCCATGTCGATGCAGATGTAACGGGCCTGGACCCTGAAAACAAAAAAAGCCGCCGAACCCGCCCCCTCGATTTCTTCCTGGCAGGTTCAACAGCTTTTATTTTTGTAAATCACGTACGAATTCTGGCTGGGGAGGAAGGATTCGAACCTTCGCATGCCGGAATCAAAATCCGGTGCCTTAACCGCTTGGCCACTCCCCAATTATCGGGTAACCCAATGTCGCAATGGATGCTCGACCAGTCCGGCACATGCATGCACCGAGTTGATCAACCTGATCGCTTCCGATCCGGCGGTTCGCATTGTAGCGACAATTTCCTGTTTTGCCAAAACGGCGTTTTGCAGATCATGATATCCGGCAAAAAGGCATGCGCCCGAGCCCGACATCCTGACCTCGACACCCAGGCCTGATAACCATTTTGCAGCTTGCGACACGACCGGATACCGGCTGTAGACGACAGGCTGAAGATCATTATGCCCGAACTGCCGCACCTCTTGAGGTGGCTGAAGCAAAAAATCTGTTTCAGCAGCAGGAAAGTCCGTAATTTTGACAGGCTTTGTATCGCGTGTCAACTCTTTCGCTGAAAAAATATCGACAGTCGCCACGCTCGCGCAAGGTTGCACGATCACGTAGGCGGCCTGCGGCAAAGGCAGCGGCTGCAATTCCTCACCCACGCCTTCGGCAAATGCATTCCGGCCGAAGATGAAGACCGGCACGTCAGCCCCCAGCCGCAGGCCCAGTTGCATCAACTGGCTGCGATCCAGGCCCGTACCCCAGAGCCGGTTGAGCGCCACCAGCACGCTGGCGGCATCGCTGGAACCACCGCCCAATCCGCCGCCCATCGGAATGCGTTTGTCCAGGCCCAGGTGAACACCAAGCGACGTACCGGTTTCCGCCTGCAGAAGACGGGCGGCTCGCAGAACGATATCCTGCTCGGGCAACACACCTGGCAGGTCGTAGCTGCGACTGATCTCGCCATCGGTACGCACGTCAGCCTGAAGCGTATCCTGCAGGTCGATGAAGCGAAAGACGGTCTGCAGCAGGTGGTAGCCATCATCGCGGCGACCGACCACATGCAGGAAAAGATTGATCTTGGCAGGTGCCGGAATATCGTAAAGCGTCTTCACGACATCACCAGGCGCACCGATACCCGCCTGTCGGCCGCCTGGCGCGACAGGCGCACCAGACCCGGCGTACCATCCTCGCGATAACGCTCCAATGCCACCTGCCAGCCATCCTGTTCAAACCAGACCAGCCGGCCCGCCGCATCATGACGTGCCCCTTCGACAGGCAAGCCCGGAAGAGGACGCCCCTGTAGCCAGGCACGCAGTCCCGAGACAGGTACATCTGCACCCAGCACCCTGCGGGCCAGGGCATCGGGGTCCTCGGCCAGTTCCACACTGCCGTCGCTGCGCGTGAGCCGCGCCTGCGCAGGGTTTGCGTCGATACGCGCCAGTGTGGCTCCCATTGGAGTGGACAGGTCAAGGCGCAGCCGGGATCCTTCATCGCGCCAGGCAAAACCGCCCTGCACGGCATCCTGTTTGCCATCGGCCTGCACGACTTGCACGGCGAAGCGGCCCGTACGCATGACGGCATGATGCGCTGCATCACCCGTTCCCAGGCTGCCCAGCGGATCCGGTGTGGCGCACGCAGCCAGCGTCAGGGCCACAGCAGCCATGACACTGGCACGCACCAAACGCGGGATCGACTTGCCGCTCATGGCGCGGATACGCCCTGGGCGGGCTGCACGGAAATCAGCTCGTCGGCGGTCAGGCCAAGCTTCTTGACGGTTTCGAGCAGCACAGCGCTGTCAGGCTCCTGGCGCAATCCGTCGGCCAGCAACTGGCGGGCTTCATCGACGCTGCCACGCTGCCACATCACTTCAGCCAGATGCGCGGCGATTTCCGACTCGGGTGCGATCCGATAGGCCTGCCACAGATAATCCTGGGCACGGCCGAGATCGCCCTGCCTGAACAACACCCATCCCATGCTGTCGAGGATGTAGGGATTGTCGGGCATCATGTCGAGCGCCCTGGAAATCAGGGCATGCGCTTCCTCAAGACGGATATTGCGATCCGCAAAGGTGTAGCCCAGCGCGTTGTAGGCATGCGCATGGGAAGGATCGATCTCGATGATCCGGCGCAGGAGGCGTTCCATCTCATCGAGCCGCCCCACCCGCTCGTACAGCATGCTCAGGTCATACTTGATCTGGGTCGCATCCGGGATGTCGACATCGGCTTTTTCCAACACGGCGATCGCGGCCTCCACACGGCCGGCTTCGCGCAGGAGCTGTGCCTCGAACTGCACCCGCTGGATACGCTCGTCATCGTCGCGTGCCTGTGCCTGATGAACCCGCTCCAGGGCAGCATCGAACTGCCCCTGGCTGGCATACAGCTGGGCCTGGCGCAGGGAAATCTGGAATTGCATGTCGGGGTCATCGATCATGCCGAGTTCCTGCACGGCCTGCTCGATCTTGCCCTGCTCCTGGGAAATGCGCGCCAGCAGCAAATAGGCATCGGCCTGCGCAGAAGAGGCATCCGATGCACCATCGCCCACATCGCGCCGCCGTTGGGTCTGCACCGAAAGATACTGATCCAGCAGCGCACGGGCCGTATCCAGACGCTCAGACTGGTAATTGACTTCGGCCTGCAACAGCAGCAGGTCGAAATCCTCGGGAGCATCGGCGCGCATGCGCGTCAGCTCCTGCAGCGCATCATCGTAGCGATTGAGGTTGACGAACAGACCGACCAGTGCCAGCCGTACTTCACGGGCACCGGGGTGGTTGCGAACGAACGTCCGGGCATCCTCGATGGCCTGCTCCTGATCGAGGTTCATGCCGTATTCGAGTACGCGCAATGCGGCCTGCTCGGCACCGGGCCGGGCCACCAGCGCCAGACGGGCTTCCAGCACGGCACGGTCGATTTCCTGGGCGACAAAGGCAAGATCGGAGAGGGCCAGCCGGGCCTCGTACATCTGACGGGTCTGGTCATCGAGTACCTGGTCGAGGATATCCAGCGCCTGCTTGCGCTGGCGCACCCGTCCCAAGACCTGCAGGGCCTGCTCCAGCGCAGCCACCTTGTCGGTGGCGTTCGTCATGCGCTGGCGCAACTCATCCGCCAACCCTCGGGTCTGCCCGTTGGCGGCGCTCAGGGCCAGCACGGATGAGTCGGCCTCGGGATCGGCAGGATCAAGCGTGGCCCAGAGCCGCGCCGCCTCAAGCGCATTGACCAGGCTGCCGCCGGCCAGCGAGAACTCCAGCGCACGCCGGGCCAGCCGCGGGTCGCGGGTGGACTGTGCCAGTTGGTAGAGCGTACTGGCTGCCGTGGGATAGATGCCCCGCTGTGCCGCCACTTCGGACGCCAGGATGCGATAGAGGATATCGCCCGTCAGCTTGACCTCCGGCAGTTCTCCCTGGCGCAGGTGAATGCGCTCGACCTCACGGGCCGACTGCACCACTTTGGGCGTGTCGTCTGCGGCCAGCAGCCGCGAAACGTGCGTGCTGCCACTGGCCGAGCCAGTCGCCAGCAGCCCCGCTCCCAGCGAGGTCAGGAAAAACCGAACGGGATTCATCATCTGAGCATTACCGAATGAAAACTTTTCATGCCCAGGCGGGCATGAGCGGATGCGGGAATGTTAGCATCACTCCATGCCTGAGTTACCCGAAGTCGAAACAACCCGTTGCGGAATCGACGCTGTCATGACCGGCCATCCGCTGCGCCAACTGGTAGTCAGACAGCCCACCCTGCGCTGGCCCGTGCCCGCGCACCTGCCGCAGACACTGGCAGGTCATTCCGTGCTGGCTTGCCAGCGGCGGGGCAAATACCTGCTGATCCGCTTCGAGCATGGCACGCAGATCGTTCACCTTGGCATGTCCGGCTCGCTGCGCCGCACCCCCGATGACGAACTGCCCCGCAAGCACGACCACATCGACTGGATATTCGATCACGCCACTCTGCGGCTGCACGACCCGCGCCGTTTCGGTGCCGTGCTCTGGCATCCGGCCGAAGCCGGGCCGATCGAGGCACATCCGCTGCTGGCGATACTGGGCATGGAACCCTTCGACCCGGCACTGACACCCGAGTGGCTGCATGGACAGTTGCACAGGCGCAGTCTGCCGATCAAGCAGGCCTTGCTCGGCGGCCACATCGTCGTCGGCGTCGGCAATATCTACGCCTCCGAAAGCCTGTTCCGGGCCGGCATCCACCCTGCCCTGCCTGCCAACAGGCTGTCGCGCCCGCGCTGCGCCCGACTGCTGCAGGCCATCCGCGACACGCTGGGCGATGCCCTGCGTGCGGGCGGCACCACACTGCGCGACTATGTCGGCATCGGCGGAGAACCCGGCTATTTCCAGTTCCATGCCTATGTATACGAACGCGACGGCCAGCCCTGCCGTCAGTGTGGCACGGTAATACGCCGTATCGTGCAGGGCCAGCGCGCGACCTATTTCTGCCCGCGCTGCCAGCCACGCCGCTGAGCGGGACCGCTGTAAAAAAGACAGTAGGAAGCATTCCTGTTTTCGGGTTAAATCGCAGCAACGCATTTTCATATCTTATTGGCACCGCCTATGGAATTCGCCCTGGTCCTTTCCCTGCTTGTCGCCTGGCTGATCGGCAGGTATATCCATGCCCGCCGCGCGATCACGCCGTTCCTGCTGGCAGCCTTTGCAGGCTGGGCCATCCATCTGCTCGGCGACGGCTACTTCGCGATCAGCGGCGGCACCCTGGCCGGCCTGCTGGCCTTCGCCGTCTGGCAGCAACGCCAGACAGCACGACTGCACCAGCGACTGCATGCCCTTGAGGCCAGACTTGCGCAGTCGTCTTCGGCAACGACTGAAGCTGCCCCGGCCATCTCCCCAGTTGCCACCGCGCCGCAACCAGGGCCAGCCAGCCATCCACCAACGCCTGACGTGGCAACCACATCCGCTCCTGTTCCGGCCACCGCCATCGCGGCACGCACAGCAGCCGACATCCCCGCCCCCACCAACACGACTGCCCATGCTGTCGCCACCGGCCCGGCCAGCGCCGCACGCGGCGCGAAGACAACAGCCACGCAGCCGGACTGGCTGGTGCGAGCCTCGCGCCTGATCCGGCAATGGCTTTTCGAAGGCAACATCCCGGTCAAGATCGGCATGCTGATCCTGCTGATCGGCGCGGGTGCCGCGCTGCGCTATGCTGCGCAGACGGGGCTGTTCTCGCTGCCCATGCCGTTGCGCCTGGCTATCGCGGCCCTGGCCGCACTCGGCATGCTCGGCTGGGGACTGCGTTCGGCAAGGCAACGCCCTACCTTCGGACTCACGCTCCAGGGCGGCGCGCTCGGCATCCTGATGCTGATCGTGTTTTCCGCATTCAGGCTTTACCATCTGCTGCCCGCCACGGTCGCACTGGCCCTGATCGTCGTACTGGTAGCCTGCGGCAGCATCCTGGCCGTCCGCCAGCATGCCCAGGCACTGGCTTTCATGAGCCTGTCAGGCGGTTACCTGGCCCCCTTGCTGCTGTCCACGGGTTCTGGCAACCATGTCGCCCTGTTCAGCTTCTATGCCGTGCTCAACGCCGCCGTGCTGCTGGTGGCCTGGCTGCGCCCCTGGCGCGCACTCAATCTGCTGGGGTTTGCCTTCACATTCGGCGTCGGCACCATGTGGGGTGCACGCGCCTATCGCGACGAGCTGTTTGCCAGCGTCGAGCCCTTCCTGATCCTGTTCTTCCTGTTCTACGCCATCATTCCGCTGCTGTATGCCCGCACGCCGCGTGCCGTCACCAGCCGCCTGCATGCACGTCTGGACCATACCCTGCTGTTCGGCACGCCGCTGCTGGCATTCAGCCTGCAGGCAGCGATGCTCACGGGCCAGCCGATGGCACTGGCCTACAGTGCGCTGGCGGTCGCCTTCGTCTACGCCCTGCTGTGTCTTTGGGCACGCCGCATCACCGGAGGCCAGTTGCTTTCCCAGGCATTGGCCGGCATCGCGCTGGCGTTCGTCACACTGGCCATTCCCCTGGCCCTGTCGGCGCAATGGACCTCCACGATCTGGGCATTGCAGGGTGCCGGGCTGGTCTGGCTGGGTCAGCGCCAATCGCGCCGTCTGCTCATGCTGGCCGGTCTGCTGCTGCAGGGTGCCGCCGCCCTTGCCCTGCTCGACCACATATCCTACGGTGCCATCAGCGAACTGTGGCCGATGTCGCTCTGGTCGCTGTTCAAGCAGCCCGACACCGTGTCCTATCGACTGAGTATCGTGCTGCTGTCCCTGTCGGCGCTGGCCTCGGCCTGGCTACTGGATCGGCCTGCCCCTCGCCCGATGCCCAGGGCGCAACCCATCCTGGCTGGCGTGATGCTGGTCTGGGGGCTGTTCTGGGGCTATGCACTGGGTCTCTGGGAAATTCTCTTCGAACAGAGTATCCGGCAACCCCTGCCTGTGCTGGCCACCTTCACCGCATTGCTGGCGGGTGTGGCAGCGCTGGCCTACCGGCCCCTGGCATGGCGCAAGCTGGCCTGGCCGATGGTGGCTGCCGCCGCGCTCTGCGTCTTCTACGCGCTGCTGTCCATGTCCGACAGCCGTACGCCACTGACGCTGACCGATTGGCGCCAACTGCCCTGGCTGCTTGTTCCGGGTGCCCTGCTGCTGGCCTGCCGCGCACTGGCCGGACATGCGTCGGCCCACTCCCAGGCCGAAGGCGGCCCAACCACACAGTCAAAAACCCTGCCCATCGTCCATCTGTGCATGCTCGGACTGATCGCCATCCTGGCCAGCACGACGCTGTCGCAAGGCATGCAGACGCTGGCCTATCCGGATGCCGGTCGCCTGTCGTACTACGATGACATCGTCTACCATGGCGGCCTGTTGACGCTGGGTGCCTGGGCACAACTGGCCTATTTCCTGCCCTGGGCATTCATGCTCTGGCTGGCCTGGGAACAGCCACAACGCGCCGGCTGGCCCATCGGGCAGCAATTCCTGCAGTGGCGCCGGGTCTGGTTGGTCATTGCCAGTCTGATCCCCACCATTCTCTGGCTCAGCGCCCTGTTCCATCCTGGCGACAGCCTGCCTCTCCCGTTCTGGGTACCGGTCCTCAATCCGACCGAACTGCTCCTGTTCGGCGGCCTGGCCGGCACGGCACTGGCCATGCGCCAATCCGCACGCCCCCTGCCAGCCGCTGCATGGCTGGGCTGGAGCGCCGCCCTGTTCGCCGCCCTGACCAGCAGCGTGCTGCGCGCCTGCCACCACTGGGCCGATCTGCCCTGGCATCCTGGCCTGCTGGCCACGCCGATTGCGCAGATTTCCCTCAGCATCGCCTGGAGCATTGCCGGGGTCGTCGCCTGGATCGCCGGATCGCGCCATGGCAACCGGGCCATCTGGACTGGCGGGGCCATCCTGCTGGGCCTGGTCCTGCTCAAGCTGCTGCTGGTCGATCGCCAATACATCGGCAATCTGACCGGCATCGCATCCTTCCTCGCGGTAGGCATGCTGCTGGTCGTCGTCGGCCGCATTGCGCCCAGCCCACCCCGCACCCCTCGTCCCGATTCGCAAGGAACACCTGCATCATGACCCGGTTCCCTCTCCGTTCGCTTCAGCTCCTCCTGCTGGGTTTTGCCCTGACCGCAGGCCAGACGGCCCATGCCGGTACACAGGATTATGCGCAGCAATGGCCGCTGCAAGCTGATGCGCAGAACGGCGCGCATCTGCTGACCCTGCCCGCCGAGGTCTACGCAAACACCGTGCGCCCCGATCTCAGGGATATTGCCGCATTCAACGCTGCAGACCAGGAAATCCCGCTGGCCCCCTGGCGTGACGCAGCCTATACGGAACAATCCTGGCGTCCTGCAGAGTGGCTCACCATCCCGGCGTCGGGCAAACCAGGCGCAGTGCAGCCTGGCGACGATCTGTCGCTGCGACTGGAACGCGATGCCGATGGCCGCCTGCGCAAGCTGGACATCAACACAGCCGCAGCCGGTTCGAACACCCAGTCCGGCCCGCCAGACTTGCTGCTGGATACCGGCAATCAAGCGCCTGATGCCATCAAATTGATTCTGGCACCGGAACAGCAGGCCCCCGTACAGGTCGAATTCGACGTGCTGGCCAGCGACGACCTGGCAGACTGGCACACACTGGCACCACGCCAGCGCATCCTGCTGCTGGATGACAATGGCCTGCGCATCGAACGCCTGCAGGTCGATCTGCCACTCACCCGGGCCCGCTATCTGCGGCTGCATCCCACCGGGGCCCAGGCATGGCCGACCTTGCAAGGCATCGAACTGCGGCACACTGCCGCCACCCTGCAACAAGTCCCCTTGCAGAATCTGTCGTTGCAAGCCGAGCCATCGACTGGCGCAAACACGCAGGCCGGCACATTCGACTATCGCAGCACAGGGCGCTATCCCATCACCCAGTTCAATGTCGAGCTGGGTGCAAACCAGGTCAGCGCGCTCGAAATCCAGAGCCGAGCCACAGCAGACGCGCCCTGGCGCACGGTGGGCGGACTGACAGCCTTCTCGCTGCGCCAGCCCGGTGCAGAACCGGCCACCCACTCGCCACAGATGCTGGCCAGCAACCGCGATACCTACTGGCGCATCGTCTCGCGCCCGGCATTGCCGCAAGCTCCGGTACTGCAACTGTCCTATCGGCCGGACCGCTTCCTGGTGCTGCCCCAGGGCGATGCACCCTACATCCTCGCCGCCGGCAGCCGACGGGCCGAGCGTGCCGACTACCCCATCGACGGTCTGCTGGCCTCGGGCACCATCCAGCGCGATGCCGCCATGCTGCCGGTCGCCAGCCTGGGGACCCTGGAGACTGCAGGCGGGCAGCGCGCGCTCACGCCGGCAGCCGCCGATGAAATCAATGCGGGCATGCGCTGGCAATGGGTGCTCTGGCTGGTCCTGGTCGCCGGTGTGGCACTGGTCGTCTGGATCACCCTTCGTGCCATGCGCACGCCGCAGAAGTAGCCTTGACTCACCTTTGCCAAATCAGAATCACGACATGAAAGCGGAAATCATTATCCGGCCCATCGACCAGATCTGGCAGGACCCGCAGTCATTCTGCCTGACGGAGTTCATCCGGGATGAGCTCTTTTACTATTTCAAATGCTGGGACTATCAGTCCATGCTTGACGGAAAAGTTCGGGATGCAGGTTTTCTAGGCTGCTTCACTATCGAGAATATGCTGGCAATCAGGCATACCCGCTTTACCAAACAGATGACCTATCCCGTTGAGACGGAGCATGACTGCAAATGCTACTACTACGAAATCACCCATTCGCCGTGGCTGCGCGACACCCTCGCAAATCGCACCCAGCACGACCCGGACTGGGCTGATGCCAACCAGCAGCACAGCTACCGGCACTTCGTGCTGGAAAATGCAAAATACTGGGTTGAAGTCATTGGTTCCAATCTGGTGTTCGAGAAAAGAAAAAAGGACAGGCAACGAATGCAGTTGTGGAAGCACTTCTGACATCACAAAAGGACATCATTAAAAAAACCGGGCAGAAATCATTTCCGCCCGGTTTTTTTTCGGTCCTGGGAACATACCAGACCGACTGCCACCCAACTGCTTACTTCGGGGCCGACGAACGGATCAGGTAGTCGAAGGCGCTCAGCGCCGCCTTGGCACCTTCGCCCGCAGCGATCACGATCTGCTTGTAGGGCACGTTGGTGACATCGCCTGCCGCAAACACACCTGGCACATTGGTTGCGCAGCGTGCATCGATCTCGATTTCACCATGCTGCGTACGCTTGACCGTCTCGCCCAGCCATTCAGCATTGGGCACCAGACCGATCTGCACGAACACGCCTTCCAGTTCGACATGATGCGCTTCGCCGGTCGCGCGGTTCTTGTACGACAGGCCATTGACCTTCTGACCGTCACCGGTGATCTCGGTCGTCTGGGCCTGCGTCAGGATCTCGACGTTGGGCAAGCTGCGCAGCTTGCTCTGCAGCACGGCATCGGCGCGCAGGGCATCACCGAACTCGATGAGTGTCACATGCGCCACCACGCCCGCCAGGTCGATGGCCGCCTCGACGCCGGAGTTGCCGCCGCCGACCACCGCCACACGCTTGCCCTTGAACAGGGGACCATCGCAGTGCGGGCAGTAGGCCACGCCCTTGTTGCGGTACTGCTGTTCACCCGGCACGTTGATCTCGCGCCAGCGGGCACCCGTCGCCAGGATCACGCTGCGGCTCTTGAGCACTGCACCACTGGCCAGTTCCACCTCGATCAGGTCGCCGGCACGCAGGGATTGCACGCGCTGCACGTTCATGATGTCGACGTCATAGTCCTTGACGTGCTGTTCCAGCGCAGCCGCGAACTTCGGGCCTTCGGTATGCGGCACCGAAATGAAATTCTCGATGCTCATGGTATCCAGCACCTGGCCACCGAAACGCTCCGCCACCACGCCGGTGCGGATGCCCTTGCGTGCGGCATAGACAGCCGCCGCCGCACCTGCCGGTCCACCGCCGACCACCAGCACGTCGAATGCTTCCTTGGCGCTGAGCTGCTCTGCCTTGCGGGCACCGGCACCGGTATCCAGGCGTGCCAGGATTTCCTCGACACCGGTACGGCCCTGGCCGAACACTTCGCCATTGAGATAGACCGTCGGCACGGCCATGATCTGGCGACGCTCGACCTCATCCTGGAACAGGCCGCCGTCGATGGCGACATGGGTGATGCGCGGATTGATCACTGCCATGGCGTTGATGGCCTGCACCACGTCCGGGCAGTTCTGGCAGGTCAGCGACATGTAGGTTTCGAAGTGGAATTCACCTTCGAGTGCCGCCACCTGATCGATGACATCCTGGTCGAGCTTGACCGGATAGCCGCCGACCTGCAGCAAGGCCAGTACCAGCGAAGTGAACTCATGCCCCATGGGAATGGCGGCAAAGACCACGCCGGCCTGTTCGGCATCCTGGCGCGCAACCGAGAACGAGGGACGGCGCACATCGTCGCCCTCGAAACTTTCGATCAGTTCGATCCGGCTGGACTGGCTGGCCACGTCCTGCAGGAACGTACGCATTTCGCGCGAATGATCACCATCATCCAGATGCGCAACGATGCGGATCGGCTGAGTGATCCTTTCCAGGTAGGTTTTCAACTGGGCCTTGAGGTTTGCATCCAACATAATGACGACTCCAACGAAATGCGTTTTGTACGGGCGACCGGCGGCGGACCGCTGTGCATCACAGCCGCCCGGCTCTGCATGAGCCACGATGAGTATAGGAATAAAGCGACGGCACCATCATGATCCGTATCATGGCCGGGCCGGCATGCGACAACCGGCCAGAGGCACGGCCGCCGCATGGAAAGAAATCGCCTGCGACGGGCCAGGCCCGTCGGCAGGGAAGAACAGGACGCCGCTACGGACCGGACGCCCTGTTGCCGGTCTGGGTGATCAGATCTTGCCGACCAGGTCCAGCGAGGGGGTCAGGGTGGCGGCACCTTCCTGCCACTTGGCGGGGCACACTTCACCCGGGTGCGAAGCCACGTACTGGGCTGCCTTGACCTTGCGCAGCAGCTCGCTGGCGTCACGGCCGATACCGTTGTCGTGGATTTCGAGAACCTTGATCTGGCCTTCGGGGTTGATCACGAAGGTGCCGCGCAAGGCCAGGCCTTCTTCTTCGATCAGCACGTCGAAGTTGCGTGCCAGCGTGGCGGTGGGATCGCCGATCAGGGGGTACTTGACCTTGCCGATGGCTTCGGAAGTGTCGTGCCAGGCCTTGTGGGCGAAATGGGTGTCGGTCGACACGCCGTAGATTTCGACGCCCAGCTTCTGGAACTCGGCGTGATGATCGGCCAGGTCTTCCAGTTCGGTCGGGCAGACGAAGGTGAAGTCGGCCGGGTAGAACACGATCACGGACCACTTGCCCTTGAGGGTTTCGTCGCTGACGGGAACGAACTTGCCATTGTGGTAGGCAGTAGCGTTGAACGGCTTGATCTGGGTGTTGATAAGGGACATTTCCTGTTTCCTCACAATGGGTTGAAAAACAATCGGGGCGGGCTTGAAGCACTGCTTGCCGATCCATGGTTCACATGATGCCTCAAATCGATCGATATGTAAAATTGATTAATTCCATATTTGTGATTGCATGCGGCTATCGCATAGCAAGGCGCGCAATACCGCCTCTGCATCATGCAGCGAAAAAGCCTAAGCCATCCGACAGCTTTCATATGAATATATAACGCTGTCATTTTTTCTTCATCCGCCGGTCACGGTGGTGTCATTCGCGCTGTCTACGCTACGGCCTGTTCATATGAAAACAAAGATGCCGTCAAATGAATCACTCGACACGCCAGGATCACATCGTCGCGATGCTGCGCAGCCACGGTGCCATGAGCGTAGACCGTCTGGCCGGACATTTCAAGGTCACGCCCCAGACCATCCGGCGCGACCTCAACCAGCTCTATGAAGCCAACCTGCTGCGCCGCCGCCATGGCGGTGCCGAACTGATCGCGCCACAGCTCAACCAGCCCTACGACACCCGCCGCATCAGCAACTTCGATGCCAAGGTCCTGATCGGTCAGGCGGTCGCCAGTCTGATCCCCGACCATAGCTGCATTCTGCTGGGCTTCGGCACGACGCCGGAACAGGTGGCGCTGGCCCTGGCGCGACAGCAGCGACGCCATCTGACCGTCGTCACCAACAACCTGCGGGTCGCCCTGGCGCTGGGCCAGGACGACACCCACCGCATCGTGATGCCGGGCGGCGAATTGCGCATTCCCAATCCCGAGATCCTCGGGACCGAGACAGAACGGCTGTTTCGCAGCTTCCGGGCCGACTTCGGCATTTCGGGTGTGGGCGGCGTCGACCCCGATGGTGCCTTGCTGGACTTCGACCGCGCCGAAGCCGCCTGCCATGAGGCACTGCGCGAGAGTTGCCGGACCCGCATCCTGATTCTGGATCACTCGAAATTCGGTCGGGCGGCCCCCGTGCGCAGCGGCCATATCCGCGACCATGAAATTCTGGTCACGGACAGCGCATTGCCCGACGGTTTCGAGAACGTCATGCCAGAGACAACGCGCCTGATGATTCCACAGGCACAAGGACAGGAACTATCTGCATGAATCACGCCCCCCTGGCACATGCCACTGCCCACCCACATCCCACGCCCGCCATCCGCCTGCGCCAGGTCAGCAAAAGCTGGGGCGAACAGGTGGTCATCCCCGGCCTCGACTTGGATATTCCGCGCGGCGGCCTGACGGCCCTGCTGGGCCCCTCCGGCTGCGGCAAGTCGACGCTGCTGCGACTGATCGCCGGCCTGGAGCACCCCGACAGCGGCAGTGTCGAGATCGACGGCCACGATGTCACGGCAGCGCCGCCGGCACAGCGCGGATTGTCGATGGTCTTCCAGTCGTATGCCCTGTTCCCGCACCTGAGCGTGGCCGAAAATATCGTGTTCGGCCTCAAGGTCCGTTCCCTGGCACGTGGCGAACGGGAACACCGGCTGCAGGAAGCACTGCGCCTGACCAACCTGGCCGGACTGGAACAGCGCAAGCCGGCCCAGTTGTCGGGCGGACAACGGCAGCGCGTGGCGCTGGCACGCTCCATCGTCTCGGGCCATTCGCTGTGCCTGATGGACGAACCGCTGTCCAACCTGGATGCCAAACTGCGCCACAGCGTACGCCATGAAATCCGTTCGCTGCAGCAGCGCCTCGGCATGACAGTGGTCTATGTCACCCATGACCAGACCGAGGCGCTAGGCATGGCCGATACGGTCGTGCTGCTCGACCAGGGACGCATCGCCCAGCAGGGCGCGCCAGCCGAACTCTACAACCAGCCACGCAACACCTTCTGCGCCACGTTCATCGGCACGCCTCCCATGATGCTGCTCGACAGCAGCTATGTCCCGGCAGAATTGCTGCCCCATCATGATGGCAGCACGACGGGCGGCCCCCTGCGCATCGGCGTGAGGCCGGAACACCTGCTCTTGGGCGATGCCGCTGCCGGCCGTATCCCGGTCATCCTGCGGCACAGGGAATTCCAAGGAGCCGAAGCCTATGCCTATCTGGAGCTGCCCGATGCCAGTCAGATCATCGCCCGCATCGCCCATGGCTTGCCGGCACTGCCGGGGGCTCGCCTGGGGCTGTCCTGGCACACCGTGCATGCCCATTACTTCGCGCCCGACAGCGGTCGACGCCTTGACCTGCCACATACCGGTACGGCAGACCATCCGGCACAGCCCCACACGACACAAGACGATTTCCGACCGGTCGCGCAATACGCCTGACCGTTTTCCGCACCACGACCTGCAAAGAGGTTTCCAATGCTACGCAAGTTCCTGACCGGCGCATCCTGCGCCGCGCTGTTCGGCCTGGGCACGCCTGCCATGGCACAGACCGACCTGACCATGTACTACCCCATCTCCGTCGGCGGCCCGCTGACCGATGTGGTGGACGGCATGATCAACGCATTCCAGCAGTCCCACCCCGACATCCGCGTCAAGGCCGTCTATTCGGGCAACTACGACGAAACCCGCGTACGCGCCCTGTCGGCGCTGCGTGGTGGCGAACCGGTCCAGCTCTCGGTGCTGGGCGCGCTCGATACGCATGACCTGGTGGAACAGGGACTGGTCGAACCTTTCGACCCGATTGCCACCGAAGCCGACGAAAAGGCCTGGCTGCAAGGCTTCTATCCGGCACTGATGGCCAACGGTACGCTCGACGGCCACGTCTGGGGCATTCCGTTCCAGCGCTCGACCATCGTCATGTACTACAACAAGGACATGTTCCGCGCCGCCGGTCTGGACCCCGAGCAGCCCCCGCTGACCTGGACCCAGATGGTCGAAATGGGCCAGAAGCTGACCCAGCCGGGCCGCTATGGCGTGATGATCCCCTCCACCGGCTATCCGTACTGGATGTTTCAGGCGCTGGCGATCCAGAACGGCCAGAAGCTGATGAACGACGCCGGCACCGAGGTGTTCCTGAACACCCCGGCCTCGGTCGAGGCACTGGCATTTTTCCGTGATCTGGCCGCCAAATACAAGATCAGTCCAGCCGGCACCATCGAATGGGGCACGCTGCGCCAGGCCTTCGTACAGGGCCAGACGGCCATGATGTGGCACACCACCGGCAACCTGACGGCCGTCCGCCAGGAAGCCAAGTTCGACTTCGGCGTCGCCATGCTGCCGGCCAACGTACAACCCGGCTCGCCGACCGGCGGCGGCAACTTCTACCTGTTCAAGGGTGCCAGCGATGCACAGAAGAAAGCCGCGTTGACCTTCATCCGCTGGATGACCGCCCCCGAACGCGCCGCGCAGTGGTCGATCGCCACCGGCTATGTCGGCACCAGCCAGGCAGCCTACGAGACACCGGCCCTGCAGACATACGCCAGCGAGTTCCCGCAGGCTCTGGTGGCACGTGACCAGTTGGCTGTCGCCATTCCGGAGTTCGCCACCTACGAGACGGCTCGCGTGCGCGAACTGCTCTCGAATGCGGTGCAGGCGGCACTCACCGATGCCAAGACCCCGCAGGCGGCACTGGACGAAGCCCAGGCACAGGCCGACCGGCTGCTGCGTCCTTTCCGTTGATCCGGGACCTGCCATGATTGCTGTCCAGTCCTCGCATACGCAGCGCCTGCAAAGCCTCTACGGCTGGATGCTGCTCGGCCCGGCACTCATCCTGCTGACGCTGTTCGCCTTCCTGCCGGCCCTGCATACCCTGCAGGCCAGCCTGATGACGCGCAGTACGGCGCGGCGCCCTTCGGTATTCGCGGGGCTGGACAACTATGCCAGCCTGACGGCCGATCCGGTCTTCTGGCAGGTATTGGGCAACAACCTGCTGTATGCCGCAGTCACCATCCCAGTGTCGATGATCCTGGCGCTGGGCATGGCGCTGTGGGCCAATGCAAAGCTGCCGGCACGCGGCTTCGTACGCTGCGCCTATTTCACGCCGACCATGCTGCCCATGATCGCCGCCGCCAACCTCTGGCTGTTTTTCTACACGCCGGGCCTGGGCCTGCTGGACCGCTTCACGGCGCTGTTCGGCATGGCCTCGACCAACTGGCTGGGCCAGCCGGAGACGGCACTCTGGGCCATCATGGCCGTGACGGTGTGGAAAGAGGCCGGCTTCTTCATGATTTTCTACCTGGCAGCACTGCAGACCCTGCCGCCCGACCTGCGCGATGCCGCACGCATCGAAGGTGCCAGCCGCTGGACTTATACCCGGCGAGTGGTCCTGCCGCTGCTGATGCCAACTACCATATTCATCCTGATCAACGCCCTGATCAATTCGGTCAAGCTGATCGACCACCTGTTCATTCTGACCAAAGGTGGCCCCAACAACGCTTCCAAGCTGGCCCTCTACTGGGTCTGGGAAATGGCCTTCGCCTACCTGGATACCCCTGCGGCTGCAGTCATGACTGTGCTGCTGCTGGTTTCGCTGGCCCTGATCGCCGCCATCAAGTTCCGCTGGCTGGATCGCCGCACCCATTACCAATGAACATCAGTACGAACACCATGACTGCCCTGCATCTCTGGCGCGAACGCGCCATCCATCTGCTCGACAGCGCCGGTGCGCTGCTGCTGGCCCTGCTCTGGATTACACCATTGCTGTTTGCCACCTGGGCCGCACTGCGTACCCCCGAGGCTGCGCTGGGCTTTGACTGGCAGCAAGGCTGGACGCTGGACAACTTCGTACAGGCCTGGGCGCGCGCGCCGTGGCCGCGCTATTTTCTCAACACCACCTTGCTGGTCGGACTGATCCTGGCAGGCCAGTTCCTGCTTTGCACACTGGCTGCCTATGCCTTTGCCCGCTTCGAATTTCCCGGCAAGCAGGCTGTCTTCCTGTTGATCCTGGCCCAGCTTTTCATCCTGCCCGAAGTGCTGATCGTGGAAAACTACGCCACCGTGGCCCGGCTGGGCTGGATCGACAGCCTGCTGGGCATGGGTGTGCCTTATATGGCCAGCGCCTTCGGGATCTTCCTGCTGCGCCAGACCTTCATGCAGGTGCCGCGCGAACTGGAGGATGCGGCCCGTATCGAGGGCTGCGGCATGATGGGCGTACTGTGGCGTGTCTACATCCCAGCGGCGCGTCCGGTCTATATCGCCTATGCCTTGGTCTCCGTCGCCACGCACTGGAACAATTTCCTGTGGCCGCTGGTGATCAGCAGCACCGACAGCACACGGCCACTGACCGTGGGCCTGTCGCTGTTCGGCGCGCCAGAGAGCGGCGTCAATATCGCGCTGATCGGTGCCGCCACCCTGATGACTGTCGCGCCGCTGCTCATCGGCTTCCTGATCTTCCAGCGCCAGTTCATCCAGGCTTTCCTGAGAGCCGGTATCCGTTGACCAAGCGCCCCTGCCCGTGCGCCCGCCCTCTTTGAGCCGTCTTCCCTAGTCAAATCGACAGGCACCATCACCCTATGAAAATCCTGCACGTTTCTGATCTGCACATCGTCCCGCCCGGCCAACGCCTCTTCTCGCTCGACCCGCTGGCTCAGTTCCAGGCCTGCATCGCGCATATCAACACCCATCACGCCGACGCGGATCTGTGCGTCCTGACCGGTGACCTGGCGCACGCCGGCGCACCCGAGGCTTATGCCGCACTGGCCGACAGTTTGAAGTCACTGACCGTCCCGTACCAGTTGCTGCTCGGCAACCACGATGACCGTGCCGGCTTCCTGACACAGTTTCCCGATACCCCGACCGATCGGCACGGCTTCGTGCAGTCCTGGTTGGACATGCATGATCTGCGCCTGATTTTTCTCGACACGCTGGAAGCCGGGGAAATCCATGGTCGGCTGTGTGAACGCCGGCTGCAGTGGCTGGCCGAAGCGCTGGACGGCGCGCGCGACCGCGACGTGCTGCTGTTCACGCACCATCCGCTGCCCGACCTGCAATACCCTTCCATGGACTGGATCGGACTGCGCGACAAGATGGCCGTGCTGCAATTGCTGCAGCGCCATGGCCGGGTCCGCCACCTTTTTTCAGGCCATGTGCACCGGGCCGCCTCGGGTATCTGGCAGGGCATGCCGTTTTCGACCGTGCCCGGCACCAACCACCAGCACGAACTCGATCTCGCCACGCCGGGCTATGCCACGACCCGGCTGGAACCGCCTGCCTATGCCATCGCCCTGTTTCGCGACGGCGACGTGGTCACGCACTTCCATGCCTTCACGGATGCGTCGGCGCGCTTTCCTTACCATCCGCCAGTTCACGACGCTGCCGCTGCCTGATCCAGGCCGCCGCCAGCCAGACCATGATCGTGCAGGCCACGATCACCACCAGATAGGCCTGGTCGAACGACTGCCGCGCCGTATCGACCAGCAGGCTGGCCTGGTCCGGTGCCAGCGGCTCGGCCGCAATCAGCGCCTCATCCAGACTGTCGCGCACCTGCGGCGAGACCGGCAGCCCTTCCGGCACCCGCATGGAGAGCATGTAGACCACACTCATGAGGCTGCCCATCAGCGCCACGCCCAGACCCCCACCCAGTTCATACGACACTTCTTCTATCGAGGCCGCCATGCCGGCACGCTCGGGGGGCGCATTGAACATGATTGCACTGGACGCTGCCGTCATGCCTGCCCCGATGCCGAAGCCGATCAGGGCCAGCGGCAGGATCACCCAGGACAGCGACAGCCCCGCCACTAGGCCCAGCAGGGCCAGCCCCAGTCCTGTCAGCCCCAGCGCCTGCCACATGACACGTTCACTTCCCAGCCTGGGCAGCCACACGCCGGCCAGCGGCCCGGCCACGAACGAGGCCAGCGAAATCGGCAGGATCAGCAGACCGGCCTGCAGTGGCGACAGTGACAGCACCAGTTGCAGGCGCTGGCTGAACACCAGTTCCATGCCGATCAGTGCAATCGAAGCGATCACGGCGGTCACCACCCCCGCCAGGAAGCGCCAGCGCCGGAACAGGGCAAAATCGATCAGCGGCTCGGGACGACGTCGCTGACGCCGTACGAACAGCCAGAGAAAAAACAGGCCGATGGCGCAGGCCAGCAAGGCCTCGCCATATGAAGCCGTCCGCTTGCTGACTTCCTTGATCGCATACACCAGGCCGATGATGCCGACCATGATCTGCAGCGACCCCGTCAGGTCCCAGCTACGCCCCGGATCGCGGCCCGAAACCGGGATGCGATACCCGGTCAGCACAAACGCCACCAGCACGACCGGCACGTTGATCAGGAACACCGCACCCCACCAGAAATATTCCAGCAGCAACCCGCCCAGCACCGGGCCAAGTGCCGCGCCACCCGAAGCCACCGCGGCCCATACGCCGATGGCGAACGACTGCTCGCGCGCATCGGTGAACGTATGGCGAATGATCGAAAGCGTGGCCGGCATCATCATGGCCGCGCCGACTGCCAGCAGGGCACGCGCCCCGATCAGCCAACCCGGCGTCGGCGAATACGCCGCCCACAGCGAGGCGGCACCGAACACCAGCAGGCCCGACATGAAGAGCCGCCGATGCCCCAGGCGATCCCCCAACGTGCCCAGTCCAGGTAACAGACCGGCCACGATCAGCGCATAGATATTGAGGATCCAGAGTTTTTCGCTGGCAGTCGCATGCAGATCGTGGGTCAGCCTGGGCAAGGCCGTATAAAGCACGGTCATGTCGACCACGATCAGGAAAAGCGCACTCGATACGATGGCCAGAATCAGCCATCGGTCAGCATGTTGCGCCTGCGCTGCGGAAGGAGAATGGGGATGTTGCGTCTGCGTCATAGCCCCGGATTGTATGCGCTGCCGGATGACACCGGCACTTGCGCAGCCCCCATGTCGAGCCACAGGTCTGCACGCGGGAAGAACAGTGCCGCCTGGGCGGGTTGCCGGGTCAGGGCCACCAGTTGGTCGAGATAACGCTGCATCTGGTCGCGATACTGCGCCCGCATGCGATCGGCAAACACCTCGGCGGATTCGTCCAATCCCGGGCGACCCGACTTGTAGTCCACCACCAGCCAGCCCCCCTCGCGCTCCAGTGCCAGATCGAGAATCGACACCTTGCCGGACATGTCCAGCAAGGGCCACTCACGACGGGCCTCGGACTGGGACAGCAGCCACTGCCCCCGTTCGCTGGCCAGCATGCACAGCAGCGTATCCTGCACGTCCAGCGCAGCCGCCTCGACGTGCGCGGGCGGCACACCCGCACGGGTCAGTTGCCGTCGGATCAGCGGCAGGCCATCATGGATGCGCGTCTGCGGCCAGCGGGCCAGACCTTCGGCCCCCATCCGCGCCAGCCAGGCGTGCGCCACCGTGCCCATGAGCCGGTCATAGGCCCCCTGCTGCGCCCAGCGCACGCGCGACAACCGAATACCGCCATCCTGGACTGGCCCCGCGCCAGGCATAGCCTGGCCCTCGGCCAGCACGACCCGCTGCAGCGGCGGCCCCTGGAAGTCGGGCAGCATGAGCGTCGATCCCTCACCGCTCTCGCGCACCGGTACCTGCGGCACGCCCGGCGCAGGCAGGACCGGCCACAGCTTGCCCATCAGGGTGGAAGCGGCAGGTGGTTTGGGTTCGCCCGAAGCATCGTCGACCTCGACCTGCGCCATCAGGTGCAGGCGCTTGCGCGCGCGGGTCGCCGCCACATACAGCAGCCGTTCTGTTTCATAGTCGGTACGACGACGCTCGCGACGCGCCAGATAGCGCGCCACCGGGTCAGCCTCGGTATCGGCCCGCGCCTTGACGGGCCCCATCAGGATGTCATCTCCCTGCTGTTCAAAGCGCACCAGGGGATCACGGTCGCGTGCCGGCAGTCGCTGCAGGCCATAGAGAATGACCGTCTCGAACTGCAGCCCCTTGGATTTGTGCATGGTCATGATCTCGACCTGACCCGTGCGAACGCCGGACGCATCATCGGGGTCATCGTCGATCCCGTTTTCCTGCGAAGAAGCATAGAGCCGGCCTATCTCGGCTTCGAACCGGTCCAGGTCAAGCGCCCCATAGGGTGCAATCCTTTCCAGCAATGAAAACAGGCTCTGCGCATCGGCCAGATCACCCGGCCCGACGTACAGGCCAGGGCCTCCCAGCCGGGTCCAGACCTGCTCGACCCAGGCCGCAAAAGGCAAGCGACCGGAGGCATTGCTGTCATCCAGCAGGATGCCGGCCACCCGTGCCAGCCTGTGCCACTCGCCAGCAGCGAGTGACTGTGGCGCACCACGCCCGGCGGCACGCAATACCCGCTGCAGCAGGACCGGCACCGGCGTGCGATGATCGTCCCCCAGCAGGACATGCAGGCTGTCCAGTGTCAGGCCACACCAGGGGGCTCGCAAGACCGACAGCCAGGCCAGCCGGTCACCAGGATGCACCAGGGCGCGTACCAGTTGGACCAGATCGACCACCACCGCCCGCCGAGCCAGCGGAATCAGTTCGACCGCCCGACAGGCAATACCGGCCTGTGCCAGCGCCCGCGCCGCCGATCCCAGGTGCGTGCGGGCACGAACCAGCACCGCGACCGGATGGGCACTGCCGGCGTGGCGCTCCAGCGCCTCGCGGCAAAGCCGCACCAGCGTCTGCGCAGACAGGCGTTCGGCAGCAACATCCGAACCTTCGATCAGGTGCAGGCCAACCGGCTCGCCGGCTTCCGTCGGCACAAAAGCCTGTGAGGGCGCGTAGCGGATCGCGCCGCTGACCGGATCATCCAGGCTGGGCAAGAGTTGCCCGAACACCTGGTTGACCCATTCGACGATACCGCCCTGCGAACGGAAGTTATCGGTCAGTTGCAGGAATTCGGGCTGCAAGGCTCCCAGCCCCTGATCGCGAACCGACAGGAACAGCCCCACCTCGGCCTTGCGGAAACGGTAGATGGACTGCATCGGATCGCCCACCAGAAACAGCGTGCGTCCATCCTCGGGCTGCCAGCCCGAGGTCAGGGTTTCCAGCAACCGGATCTGCATCTGGCTGGTGTCCTGGAATTCGTCGATCAGCAGGTGACGAATGCTGGCATCCATGCGCAGCAGCAATTCGCCCGGATCATCTTCGGTGCCGAGCGCCCGGATGGCACGCAACGCAATTTCGGTGAAATCGACCTCGCCAGCTTCGGAAAACTGCAACATCAATTGTGCTGCGGCCAGCCGCAAGGCCATCAACTGGGCGTTGAGCACTGCCCACTGCGCGTCGGTCAGATGCGGGTCAGGCAACTGGCGGGCGGCATCCAGGCTGCTGCACCAGCGGTCATCCAGACCCGCCAGCCCCTCCAGCCAATCGCCCAGCACAGTTTTTTGCAGACTCTTCGGCGGGAAACCACCCTTGACCGTCAGTCCGCGTGGCTTGCGCAACCCGCCATCAGCCGTCAGCAGCAAAGCGGCCAGCGCGCGCCAGCGCGGCAGCTCATGCGCATCGGCAGCCAATGGTTCGCCCACCCAGTCCCGCAAGGCCGCCAGGGGATTGAAGTCGATCTCGTCTGCGGCCTGGCGCTCGTCGAGCGCCGCGCAGGCCAGCCTTGCCACGTCAGGCAGCACACGCAGCCAGCCATCGGGCATGGCGCGTACCAGTTGCTGCATGTCCTGGCCGATCATGCGCGCCATGGCGTCTTCCAGCGATCCCCGATCCGCGCCATGCGCCAGCAGGGGCAACCACTGTTCGCGCTGGGCCAGCATGCCTGCCAGCGCCTCCTCGGCTGCCACAGCATCCACATCCATATGGATCAGCAGCGTGCGAATGGCGTCCAGGTCACCGGCCATATCGAGCGTGGCCCGTGCCGCTGCGCGGTAGTGCAATTCGGGCCGATCGGCCATGTCGGGCAGGCCGCCCAGCTCGGACAGCCAGGGCAGGCGACGCACCAGCGACGCGCAAAAAGCATCGATCGTACGTATCCCCAGCCGCGCCGGATAGTCGAGCAGGTGCCAACCCAGTTCGGCATCGCGCTGCAGGGCCGCGCGTGCCAGTTGCCAGCTTTGCAACTGATGCGCCTGCTCGGGGGGCACATCCCGGTCGCGGGCCGCCTGCAGTTTTTCCAGCACCCGCGCATGCATTTCGGCAGCCGCCTTGCGCGTGAAGGTGATCGCCACGATTTCCTCGGGCTTCTGGACTGTGGACAACAGTGCCAGGATACGATCGGTCAGCAATTCGGTCTTGCCGGAACCGGCCGGTGCCTGCACCAGGAACGAACTACGGGTATCGAGCGCCCGCCGGCGCTGAGCCAGATCATGCGGCTGGCGTTCAGTGCCGCTCCCGGCATGGGCAGATATCATGGTCATGCTTCATCCTCTTCGGCCTGCCAGTCCTCCAGATCCAGCCGCAGGAAGGCAGCCGCATCGCAATAGCGCAGGTCAGCGCCATGCCAGGCACGGTTGACGGCCCAGCCGGCCGCATACTCATCGGCCAGTCGTTCGATGGCGGTCCGCCAGCGCAACAACAGCGCCGGCCAATCCTGTGGTGCCGGCCCTGCCGGGCTGTCATCCATGAACATGCCGGGCACAGCGTCAGGCCACTGCCAGTCGGGCAGGTGCGCCAGTCCCGCCACGCCCATGTCATGCTCGGCAATCCCCTTGGCCGCCACCTTGCGGGCATGCAGTTGCGCCAGCATCAGGCCGGACACCCCGCCGACCACCGAGGCATAGAAAGGCAATTGCAATTCCACCGGGCGCAGGCGCGTCCAGTCGCGCCCGGGCTCGGCCACCGACGAGCCGGTCTTGTAGTCCACCACCAGTCGTCCTTCATCGACCTGATCAATGCGGTCCAGTCGTACCCGCAGGGACAATGGACCACGACGCCAGACGTGGGCCTGCTCGACGCCATCGATCCTGAAAGGTTCGCGCTGCGCATCCAGGTCCAGCCAGCGCAAGGCGATGCCGCAGGCACGGGCCTTTTCCAGTTCACGCTCGGCAGGCAAGGCGTCATCCAGATATTGCCGGGCCGCCTGTTCTGCCGCCTCGACCACCAGTGCCTCCAGCCGATGTTCCGCCATCGCCTGGTGCAGGCGATCCTGGCTGCCCAGCACCTTCCAGAGTGCCTCCATGACACCATGCAAAAACTGTCCGCGAGACAGAGCACCGCCCGGCTGCGCATACGATGCCAGGCTGCGCCCGCCCAACCGGTGCCGCAGGAAAGCCCACTGCGGATTGCGCGACTGCAACTCCAGCACATCCAGCCCGCCACGCATGACACCGGCCTCGCCCGCCTCGGGTTGCCACAATGCCAGCGCCGGCCCCTGCTCATCAACCAGCGTCTCCTGCAGCAATGCTACCGGCACGGCAGGCACCGGCCAGTCGCAGCCCGCCAGGGGCAAGGCCGCGATCAGGGGTGCGGGACGCATCTCGCGCTCGCCATCCCGGCGGGCATGGCTGAACATGATATCGGGTGCCGTACGACACAACGCCGCATACATCTGTTCGGCCCATATCCGCTCGCGATCCACCGTAGCGCGGGGTGCGCCCGCCTGCCGCAGGACCTGGGCCGGCAGCAACGGGTTTGGACTGGGCATATCGGGCAGCACCTCATCGACCAGCCCAAGTACCCAGACGCCGTCCCAGCGGCCACCTTCGGCTTCCAGCAGGCCCAGCACATCCAGTCTTGCGTCGGGTGCCCGCTGGGGCTGGAAAGCCGTGTTGGTCAACATCCGCTGCCACAGTCTCAGCGCCACCGTCCCTTCCAGTTCAGGCTCCAGGACCGACAGCGCCGCAAAGCGATCCAGCGCGGCAGACAGCGCCTCGCAGGCCTGAAAACCGACACTGTCGAGACTGGCATCGCCCGGAAAACCCAGCAGGCCCAGAGCGGCCCGCCAACGCGCCGCCCAGTCCTGCGCCGCCGTCCCGGCATCCGGATCGACCCAGATGGCCAGTGCCTGCTGCCAGGCCTGTGCCAGCGCAGGGTTGGCTCCCTGCAATCGCTCCAGCCATAGTGCCTGCGTGACAGTGACTTCGCCGCTGCGTCGCTGGCGCACGTCGATCTCGACCATGCCTGCCTGGGCACTGCGATCACCTGTCACCTGCCCCAGCAACAAGGCCTGCCCCAGCACGGGTACGGGACAGGTGGCATTTTCCGCAAAGGTAGCCAGGGTTTCCAGCCAGGCCAGCGCAGCCCGTGCCACGGACCATTCGTCCAAAGGACGGCCTACGGCGACGTTATAAGGCAAGGCCGACTGCCCGGGCCGGGCCGCCAGCGCCTGTTCGAGCAAGCGCCGGGCCAGCGGCGCATCGCTTTCGAGGTGTGCGGCCACAATGGCATAACGGCCTTGCGGATCGGCTCGCAGGCGCTCTGCGGCCCAGGCGACCGCCATGCGCCATTCGGCCTGGGGATCTGCAGCCGCAAAACGGCGCAACCGCGCCGTTTCGAGACGCTCGGCACTGTCGGCATGCAGTTGCCATAGCTGCGCACCACGCGCAGCCAGTGCCGCCAGCATGGCCTGCTGGCGCGGCGAGTATTCATTGAAACCGGCCAGCACGACATGCGCAGGCACCGGCACGGCCTCGTCAAGGGACAGGGCATCGATCACCCGGGCTGCGCTGCGCCCGGCATCCTCGGCATCCAGTGCTGCCAGTTGCCGGACATAGGCCTCGCGCCAGCAGGCAAAGCGGGTGTATTCGTGCGTGGCCTCGGCAGGTGCCACGGCCAGATCCCACTCATCCATCAGGGCATCGGCATCGGCCGCCAGCCGCGCAGTCTGCCCGAAGTCAAGCAGGGGTCTGTCGTGCTCGGCCTGCGCAATGACCCGTTCCCACAGGCGTTGCGTGGCAAAGCTGTCCAGTCGCCAGGCCGACAGCGGCACCTGGCCCCCAAAGCCAAGCTGGTCTGCCATGTCGACCAGCCAGGCCGACAGCGGCACGATGCGCGGCAATTCGGCGACGCGCTGCTGTGGCCCCAGGGTCGCCGCCATATCGGCAATCAGCCGCCGGGCGAGCCGGTTGTTGACCGTCAGTGCCAGGGTGTCGGCTGCCGGCAGGGCCATCCAGCCGGCCCAGTCGAGTTCCTGCAATTCCATGCTCAAGCTCCGCAATGGCAGGTCAGAACCCGCACATCGTCATGAAGGTTTCCCAGTTGAGCAGCATCGAAGGCGACAGATAGGCACGAAAGCCCACGGCCAGCAGCAGGAGCACCAGCGCATAGCCCGCCCAGGTCCACAGGCGACCGGGCTTCATGCCGCCCTCGCCGGCACCGGCGGTGCCAGGGGCTGCTCGCGTATCGGCAGGCACAGCGCCGCCGCAACCAGTGCCAGAGCCAGGCCAACCCACCACACCAGGTCATAGCTGCCCGTCTCGGCATAGACGCGGCCGCCCATCACCACGCCGACGTAGCTGCCGATCTGGTGTCCGAGAAAGGCCACGCCGGACAGCGTAGCGGCATAGCGCAAACCATAGATCTGGCCGATCAGACCTTGCGTGAGGGGCACAGTGCCCAGCCAGAACAGCCCCATCCATGCTGCGAATACGTAGAGGACCCAGGGCGAGAGCGGCATTTCGAGCAGCCAGAGCATGCCCAGCGCGCGCAGGCCATAGATCCAGGCCAGCAACTGTTTCTTGCTGTGCCGCCCCCCCAGCTTGCCGGCCATGAAAGAGCCGATCACATTGAAGAGCCCGATCACGGCCAGGGCAATGGCCCCATGGGTCGGTGTCAGCCCGCCATCCATCACATAGGCAGGCAGGTGCAGCGTAATGAAAGCCGTATGGAAGCCGCAGACCGCATAACTCCAGAACAGCAGCTGGAAAGACCTGTCGCGGACGGCCTGGCGCACACTGTCGCCCAGGGACTGCTGCGTATCACGGGCCTGGGCCGGACGACCGCGCAGTAACCAGACCAGCGGCAGGCCGGCCGCCGTGAACAGCGACAGTGCCCAGAGGGCCCCCGACCAACCCATGCCATCAATGGCAAACTGGCCTGCGGGGACCACCAGGAACTGGCCCAGCGAGCCCCCCGCACTGGCAATACCCATCGCGGTACTGCGCGCTGCGGCAGGCACGGCACGGGCAATCACCGGCAGGATCACGGGAAAGGTCACACCGGCCTGCCCCATGCCCACCAGCACACCCGCCGTCAGGTAGAGACTCAGTTCACTGTCTGCAAAAAGCATGCCAATCAGGCCTGCCGCATACAGCAACAGGCCCAGCACGATCGTGCGGCCCGAGCCGAAGCGGTCGGCCATCATGCCCATGAGAATGCTGAATACGCCCCAGACCAGGTTCTGGATGGCGAAGGCCATGGAAAACACATCGCGGTCCCAGCCACGATCCATGCCCATGGGCTGCATGAACAGCCCGAAAGTGGCACGGGTGCCCATCGCCAGCAGCACCACCAGCGTACCGGCCAGCACCACCTTGACGGAAAAGGACTCGGACGTTTCAGTGGCCGGCGAGCGGACCTGCTGCGTGGACATGGATGATCCCCATACACTTGTATCTGTTATGAATGGGGATCATACAATTTTCCCTGTCAGAACGTATCCCAGTCGCCGTCATCCTTGCGAGACTGCGCCACCGGTACTGCAGCCTTGCGGGCCGGCGCCGTGAACTTGGCCGGGGCCGCAGCGGGTGCAGCCAGCGCAGCCTTGACCGTCGGTTCGCGGCGGGTTGCAGGCGCGGGTGCGACACGCTGTGCCTTGCGGGCGACCGGTGCCGGCGCGGCTACCGCTGCACGACGTACCGGAGCGGATTGCGTGACCGCCCGTGCAAGATCGTCATCACCCTCATCTGTCTTGAATACCGCCACGGCCTGAGCCAGTCGTGTGGCCTGTTCTTCCAGGGATGCGGACGCTGCCGCAGCCTGCTCCACCAGGGAGGCATTCTGCTGGGTGACATGATCCATCTGGCCCACCGCCTGGTTGACCTGGTCGATCCCGGTTGCCTGCTCGCGCGAGGCGGCCGAGATTTCCTCGATCAGATCGCTGACCCGGCGAACCGACTTGACGATGTCTTCCATCGTGACGGCGGCCTGCTGCACCTGGGACGAACCTGCCGTGACCTTGTTGACGGAATCATCGATCAACGTCTTGATTTCCTTGGCGGCACCTGCGCTGCGCTGCGCCAGTGAACGCACTTCGGAAGCCACCACGGCAAACCCCTTGCCCTGTTCGCCGGCACGGGCTGCCTCGACCGCAGCGTTAAGGGCCAGAATGTTGGTCTGGAAGGCAATGCTTTCGATCACGCCGATGATGTCGGCAATCCGGCGTGAACTATCGGAAATGCCATGCATGGTGGACACCACGCGCCCCACTACCTCACCGCCACGCACAGCCACGCTGGACGCCTCGTTGGCCAGCGATGTCGCCTGGTTGGCATTGTCGGCGTTGTTCTTGACCGTGGAAGCCAGTTGTTCCATGCTGGCCGCCGTTTCCTCCAGCGAAGCGGCCTGCTGCTCGGAACGGGACGACAGGTCGGCATTGCCGGAAGCGATCTCCTGGGCACCGGTATTGATTTCCTTGACGCCACTGCGCACCGTGCTGACCGTACGCGCCAGGAACTGCTGCATGCGGTGCATGGCCTGCTGCAACTGGCCCAGCTCATCACGACGCGTGCTGCTGATCGTATGTGTCAGGTCACCATGGGCAATCTGCTCGGCCAGCGTCACGGTGCGACGCAGCGGACGCACGATCTGACGACCGATCAACCATGCCGCCAGCACCCCCAGCACGACGGCAGCCACCGACAGGATAATCATCAGCAGACCATTGCGCTCGGCCGCTTCACGCGAACGCGCCAGCTCGTTCTGGAAGACATTCTGGCTGATGGTATTGAAGCTGGTCACGATGTCACTCATCTGACTGGCCAGGTCATCACGCTGTACCACAACGGGCAGGAAACCCACCACGCCGGCACGATATTCACCCAGCAGCGCAATGATGTTCTGCAGTCGGGTATGTGCATCACCCTGCAGGCGCGGCAGCAACGCATCCATCGACTTGCGTACATCGTCGAGCGCCTTGAGCGAAGACTCCTCGCTCTTGGCATCCTCGTTCATGACCAGTCCACGCACCTGATAGCGCAGCATGGCGAACTGCTCGGCAATGCTGCCGACGGCGATCGCCACATCGGCCTGCTCGTAAAGATTTTCGCCATAGGGATCCTGCCGCGCCTCGTGCAGCAATTGATCCGTCAGCTCGCGCAGGGCCGGTACCAGCTTGTTGCCTGGCTCGATCATCCGGCGTCGCGCAGCCCACCAGTCTTCATGGGCCTTTTCCAGACCGGCTCGCAGGGCGCTGTACTGCTCGACCACATGCGGCATCATCAGGATGACCTGTTCATCCTCGACATCCCAGTTCAGATTGCGGCTGTTCTGCAGCAACGCCAGAATGCGCTGATTCTGCGTCTCGACCTCCGCCAACAGCTTCACGTCACGCGAGCGCGCAAACTCCAGCCGCGCAAAATTGGCCTTGTCGAGTGCATCCCCGATCTCGGCAGCGGCATTGATCTTTTCGATGTGCTGCCGGCTGGCATCAAGCGACTTGATGCCCACGATCGCCAGCATCGCCACCAACAGCAGAACAAACCCGAATCCCAGACCGAGTTTACGTGTTACAGGAAGATTTTCCAGACTGAACGATAGCCGGCTCATAGATCGACACCCTGCCTTTGCTCAATGCAAAAGATAAATAAAAGATTAAAAAACGCAACTTTATTCTACACGCCCACCTTATTCCCAATCCGGCGATAAGGCGGCACTTTTTGAGCATGGTCAACAAACAGGGACAAGGCGATCCGGTCGGCAGCCATCAATTTGCACGCCACCAGACTCGCCATCACAGCAACGGCTTGCACCCGGAATACAGCATGAAAAGCCTTCCGGAGAAACTAGGGAGACGGGTCCGGCCCCCGCTCCACAAATGTGGACAGGACGATATAACTGCGTGTGCCATCCACACCCTCGATATCCTGTATTTTTTCAAGGAGTGCTTCCAGCCCTTCGGTCTCGCGAACCCGCACCTTGAGCAATACGCAACTATCGCCCGCGACCGTATGCATCTCCTCGATCTCAGGCAAATGACCCAAGGTCAGCAATCGCCTGGTGCTGACGACATTTTTCGTATTGACCAACACGAACGTCAGCAACGTCCTGCCCACCTTGCAGCCATCGATTCTGGCCACGGTTGCCTTGATGACACCATCCCGCTTGAGGCGCTTGACCCGGTCATGGACTGCCGGAGCCGACAGGTGCAGAACCTCGCTCAGTTCGGCATAGCTTCTGGAACTGTCCTCGGACAGCAACCCTAATATCTTTCGGTCAACTTCATCCAGTTTGGCGGGCTGGTGCCTGGCTTGCTTAACGGCATTCGTTTCTTCAATTTTGTTAGGCATTTGATGTTTATTTCCTAATATTTTTAGGAATATGATGCCAAACATCAAAAAAATTAGCTACAGGAATCATTATGCCTCTCGCACTGTGGGCCCTTGTCATCGGGGCTTTCGGCATCGGCACCACCGAGTTCGTCATCGCCGGATTACTGCCTGCAATCGCCGCCGACTTCAACATCACCATCCCCGTCGCCGCCAACCTGGCAACCAGCTATGCATTGGGGGTCTTTGTGGGTGCACCCATCCTGATCATCCTGGGCCGGCGCACCTCACGGAAAAACATGCTGGCATTCCTGACGCTGCTGTTTGTCATCGGCAATCTGGTCACGGCGCTTGCCCCCACCTTCGAGATCGCCATTGCCGGACGCATCATTACTTCACTGACGCATGGCGCATTCTTTGGCATCGGCTCGATCCTTGCAGCCACGATGGTGCCAACGGAGAAACGCGTCCGCGCCATTGCCTTCATGTTTTCAGGTCTGACAGTCGCCACACTGGTGGGCGTACCGGCAGGCACCTGGCTCAGTCAACAGATTTCCTGGCAGGCGACCTTCTATGCCATTACCGTGATCGGCCTCGCGACCCTTGCCGGTATCCTCACGCTCCTTCCTCCTTCGCCAAAGCCCAAAACACAGCCGATCGGGCATGAATTGGCCGCTTTCGGAAATGCCAGGGTACTGCTGGCAATGGGCATTACCATTCTGGGACCTGCGGCGTTCTTTACATCCATCACTTACATCGCACCGATGATGACGGAAATTGCCGGCTTTTCTGAGACAGCGGTGACATGGCTGTTGATGGTATTCGGCTTCGGCCTGTTCGTCGGGAACTGGCTGGGTGGCCGCTATGCCGATCGCGCGCTGATGCCCATGCTCTATTTCACATTGCTGGCGCAGGCCATGGTGCTGTTCGCCTTCCATTTCATGGCCACAAGCCAGATGGCCTCGGTCATTTGCATTTTCCTGATGGCGGCATTCGGATTTGCAACGGTATCGCCCATCCAGAAACTGGTCATGGACAAAGCCCGGGCAGCAGGCGCGCCAACCATGGCGGCGGCCGTCAACATTGGGCTGTTCAACCTCGGTAATGCGCTGGGGGCCTGGCTGGGCGGACTGGTCATTGCCTTTGGTCTGGGATTCACATCCCCGAACTGGGCAGGAGGGCTATTGTCCATGGCAGCCTTGGCGCTTGCCATTGTCTCCGGCCTGCTGGATCGCCATGAAGCCGCCACCCGAAACCGCAAGACACGCGATAGCAATCAAAAAATGCGGACTGCATAAAAAAAGGACGCGAAATCGCGCCCGTCTGACAGCAAGTACCGCGCTGGCGGCACGCTCAGGAAATCAGACCTGGGACTGCAGGTAGTTTTCCAGGCCCATTTTCTCGATCAGGCCCAGTTGCTTCTCAAGCCAGTAGGCATGGTCCTCTTCGGTATCCTTGAGCTGCGCGACCAGCACGTCGCGGCTGACATAGTCGCCGGCACGTTCGCAGATATCGACGCCCTTGCGCAGCGCAGCGCGCACTTCGTACTCCAGCGCCAGATCCTTGCGCAGCATATCAGGCACATCGGCCCCCGGCGTGAACTCGGAAGGACGCATATCGGGCTTGCCGTCGAGGAACAGGATGCGTGCCAGCAACGCGTCGGCGTGCTGGGTTTCCTCTTCCATTTCATGGTTGATGCGATCGTAGAGTTTGCTGAACCCCAGGTGCGCGTAGGTGCGTGAATGGATGAAGTACTGGTCGCGTGCGGCCAGTTCGCCACGCAGCAGCTTGGTGAAATAGTCGATGACTTCGGGGTTTCCTTGCATGATCGCACCCTCTCTGTTGGGCAATATTTGATGATGGCGGCAGTATGACACAGG
This sequence comes from Corticimicrobacter sp., assembly GCF_040137905.1. NCBI lineage: Bacteria > Pseudomonadati > Pseudomonadota > Betaproteobacteria > Burkholderiales > Alcaligenaceae > Corticimicrobacter > Corticimicrobacter sp. The sequence goes on along the minus strand of NZ_JBEFDG010000021.1, from coordinate 70,131 downwards.
GGTATGGCACTGCCTATACCTGCCATGTCGATGGTTATTGCGCCTGATTCTTACACCCATGCTATAACTCGCCCTCTGTCTCAGGAGAATCCCATGTTCCGCGCCAACGCCCGCGACGTTGCCGCCTCGCGATCCGGCGAGAGCGGCTCTTCTGCGTTGCTCGGCGTAGGTCTGCTGGCCCTGTCCTCGGTGGTTCTTTCCTGTCTGGATGCCAGCAGCAAATGGACCATGGGCGAAGGCGGCCCGCTGCTGCTGGTTGCCTGGTTCCGGTATGCCATGCATCTCGTGCTGGTCGTCGGTATTTTCATGCCGGCGCGGGGCCGGTCCCTGTTCCGCAGCACCGTACCGCACCGTCAGCTCCTGCGCGGCGTACTCATGCTGGGGGCAACGCTCAGTGTATTCATGGCCCTCTCGTACCTGCCCCAGGCACAGTTCACCGCCATCGCTTTCCTGGCACCGTTGCTGGTGCTGTGCGCCGCCCCATGGCTGCTCGGCGAACGCCCCCGGCTGTCGCGCTGGATCGCCGCCGGCGTGGCGTTTCTGGGCGTGCTCGTCATCGTGCGCCCGAGCGGAGGACTGCATCCGATCGGCGTCCTGTTCGCGCTGCTGGCGGCCTGTCTGCTGGCAGGCCAGTTCATCGCCACACGCGGTATTGCCCGCGATCACCCACTGACCTCGCTGGTCTGGAGCGGCATGGTCGGCACCTGCCTGCTGTCGGTGTTGCTGCCCTTCTATGGCCTGGGCCGGCTGCAGGCCGAACTGGCAGCCCTGCCGCCCACGGTGTGGCTGGTCATGCTGTCGACCGGGCTCAGCGGTGCGCTGGGTCATCTGCTCCAGATCGCCGCTTACCGCCACGCCCCGGCCTCCATGCTGGCACCTTATACCTACCTGCAGATCGTCAGCGCCACCTTTACAGGATGGCTGGTCTGGCGCCAGTTTCCGGACACCACCACCTGGCTGGGCATTGCCATGATCTGCGGCAGCGGAATCGCGATTGCATTCTGGGAGTGGCGTCACAAGGCATAGGGCAAATCAGCCCCTGCTTTTCCATGCCTACAGGCCCGGGCAGACAAGCGCTGCCTTATCCCTTGGTCTAAGTGCCACGAAAAGCGCCGTCCGAACGATACAATCAGACAAAATCAGTCCAAAAAGACAATAATTTTCGCCACCCGCCAGGAGGAGACCATGCGGGCATATCCACCCAAGCTGCGTACCGCAGGTGCCTTGGCGGCAGCCCTGTTGCTTGCAGCACTGACTTCTGCCGCCCTCACCACCTATGTGCCCGGCCTGCCACCGTGGCTGGCTGCGGCGATAGGTGCCGTCCTGTCGCTACCGGCATGGCACCTGCTGCGCCGCCGCCAGGGCAGCGAGTCATGGCTGCAACAGACAGGTCCCGCCATCGATCAGATCATGATCGGAGCGGCCGAAACCTCGCATTTCATCGACACCATCAAGCAGAAGGTCGATCAGGATATCGAGGCCGCAGACCGGATCGCAGACCAGTCCCGCCAGAGTGCCACTGCATCCGACCAGATTGCCGTCGGCATCGAACGGGCCGCCCAACTGGCCCGCGAAGTACGCGACAACAGTGCGCAGGGCCGCCAGACTGCTGACCAGGGACTGGCGCACATCAAGGCTGCCAGTCAGGATACCGAGACAGCCGCACGCAGCCTGCGCAACCTCCAGGAACGCGCCCAGGGTATCCACGGCATCACGGCCGCCATTGACGAAATTGCCGCCAGCACCAATCTGCTTGCACTCAATGCCGCCATCGAGGCAGCCCGGGCCGGCGCACATGGTGCCGGCTTTGCCGTGGTGGCAACCGAAGTGCGCCGGCTGGCACAGCGTACCCAGCAGGAAACGGAACGGATCGGCGGCATGCTGGGCACCATCAACGAAGAGGCCGAACAGGCCGTGCACGACATGTCGGCCCTCAGCGGCTCTGTCGAGCAGGCCGCACAGCAGATCGTGCAGGTCCATGCCCTGCTGGCCGCCATCGACGAACACGCCAGTATCTCGGGCAGCGAAATCGACACCATTGCAGCCGCCAGCCGGGAGCATGTCGGCACGGCATCGGCCATCACCACGGCCATCGATGATGTGCACGATCGCATGCAGGGCACCGACGCCTCGCTGCCGCATGCCACGGACTCGGCCATGCGACTGGCCGAACGGGCGGAACAGTTGTTCGAGATGATTGCACTGAGCGGCGTACAGACCCGCCATGATGCCATCCGCCGCATCGCTGCCGATGCCGCGCACGCGGTCGGCAAGCTGTTCGAGCAGGCGATTGCCTCGGGGCAGATCTCACGCGAAGCCCTGTTCGACCGGCAATACCAGCCGATACCCGATACCCGCCCGCCAAAATACCGGACCCGCTTCGACAGTTTCACCGATCAGGTCCTGCCGTCCGTCCAGGAACCTATCCTGTCAGCCATGCCTGAAATCAGCTATGCCGGTGCCGTGGACGACCAGGGTTACTTCCCGACCCACAACCGGCGCTATTCACAGCCTCTGAGCGGCGACTATGCAACAGACCTGGTCAACAATCGCACCAAGCGGCTGTTCCAGGACCGTACCGGCAGCCGCTGTGGCGCGCATACCCGGCCATTCCTGCTGCAGACCTATAAGCGCGATACCGGCGAAGTCATGCATGACCTGTCGGTCCCGATCTATGTAGAAGGCAGGCACTGGGGCGGGTTCCGGATCGGCTACCTGTCGGTCCGTCCGCCGGCGGAACAGACCGGCGAAGCCCCGGCCTGACAGCCGAAGATGAAAGCGATATCCCCCAGGTTCAGCCCTCGTCGCGAATGTCCGCAGTCGCGCCATTGGCCTTGACTGAAGCGATACCCTTGTCGCGTGCGGCCGTGCCCGAATACATCTCGCTTTGTCCGATCACCTCGCCATTGGCCGCCTTGAGCGTGAAATAGGGCGAACCATCCCTGGCGACCAGGCGGTCGTAACGGGCATCGTCGGCGGCATTTTTCTGCACCGAGGCGATACCGCCCTGCGCTGCCGCCTTGCTCTTGTAGCGCTGGCTGGTCAGGATGGTTTCGTGGTTGCCGGCCTTCAGGTTGAACATGAAGTGATCGCCGCTGCCTTTCAGTACAAAATAGCCCGCCATGGATTCGCCCTCCGAGGGTAGATGGGATACACAGAAAAACATGCCATTCGTACCGCACCCGCATCGCATCCATTGCAGCCGTGCGCGGTACGATTAATAATATCCAGAAATCGCCGCCGTGCGCCCCTAGTGTGCCTGTCGGTACGACAACAAATGCAAAGCCGCCCCGGACTCATGGAATCGCATCCCGCTCCGCACATCTCGATCACATACTGCACCCAATGCCAGTGGCTGCTGCGTGCCGGCTGGATGGCGCAAGAACTGCTGTCGACCTTTGCTACCGACCTGGCCGGCGTCACGCTCGTCCCGGGTACCGGCGGTATTTTCCAGGTCCGCTACGATGACGTGCTGATCTGGGATCGCAAGACCGACGGCGGCTTTCCCGATGCCAAGATCCTGAAGCAGCGCGTACGCGACCGGCTCGACCCGGCACGCGACCTGGGGCACATCGACCGCACCCACACACCCACCCGTACAGCCTGACCTTCCCGGCGCCGGTCACGGAATCCGCCCGTTCGCGTCCACGGGCATCACACACCGCGCCAGGTCCGTTTTCATCTTCATTTCAGGTGAGCACCGCTACAATGCAGTGCCCCTATCGCCGTATCCCTTCCCATGTCATCCTCATCCACCCCGACCGGCCAGCCTCCGCTGAGCCAGGCGCTGATTCTGCTGATGTCCGTCGCCACCGGCGTGGCCGTGGCCAGCAACTATTATGCGCAGCCGCTGCTGCAGACCATCGCGGACCAGTTCGGCCTGTCGCTGACTGACGCCGGCACCATCGTCACGGCGGCGCAGCTTGGCTACGGACTGGGTCTGTTCCTGCTGCTGCCACTGGGCGACCTGCTGGAGCAGCGCCGACTGATCGTCGGCATGATCCTGCTGTCGGGCGTGGGGCTGGTGATCAGCGGGCTGGCGACCGGCCTGCCCTGGCTACTGCTGGGCACGGCCATGACCGGCCTGTTTTCCGTGGCAGCACAGATCATGGTGCCGCTGGCGGCCACACTGGCTGCGCCCGAGCAGCGCGGCCGTGCCGTCGGCACGCTGATGAGTGGCCTGCTGCTGGGCATCCTGCTGGCGCGCACGGTGGCCGGTGCCATTTCGTCGATTGCCGACTGGCGCATGGTCTATCTGCTGGCAGCCGGCCTCATGTTCATCACCGCCCTGGCGCTGGCCCGCAGCCTGCCACGCTATCGGCAGAATGCCGGCCTGCGCTACGGCCAGTTGCTGCGCTCGGCACTGGCGCTGTTCGCCCAGGAGCCGCTGCTGCGCAAGCGCTCGCTGATGGGGTTCCTGGTATTCGCCAATTTCAGCCTGTTCTGGACACCGCTGGCTTTCCTGCTGTCGGCACCGCCCTATGATTACTCGGATGCAATCATCGGCCTGTTCGGCCTGGCGGGTGCATTCGGCGCACTGGCCGCCTCGCTGGCCGGTCGCCTCGCCGACCGGGGTCGTTCCCGGCTGGCAGGCATCCTGGGACTGGGCGGCATGATAGGTTCCTGGTGTGTACTGGCTTTCGCACCCGTTTCCCTGGCTGCGCTGATCATCGGTATCCTGGTGCTCGACTTCGCATTGCAATTGCTGCACGTCTCCAACCAGAGCGCCATCTTCAAGCTGCGCCCCGAAGTGCGCAACCGCCTGAACTCAGGCTACATGACGTGCTATTTCACGGGCGGTGCCCTGGGATCGCTGACAGCCGCCGGACTGTTCCAGCATTACGGCTGGACCGGGATCACCTGCGCAGGCCTGACACTGTCCGCACTCGCACTGCTGGTAGGCTGGGCCGAGCTGCGAACCGCTCCAGCAGCGGCTGACATCCAGCCCTAGGGCCTGTTTCAGCACACCAGCGCACGGTCGCCACGCCGGCGACCTCGCCACTGGACCAGGGCGGCATCAAGCTCGTGCCATGTCCGCAGCCCCTGCATCCGGGCACGCTGCAACAGGACCAGCATGATTTCGGCCGTGACCATGGCATCGGCCACGGCATGATGCCGTGCAGGCATCGGCAGGTCGAACACATCGATCCAGTGATCCAGCCCCGCACCCGGCACGGCCAGATCAGGACACAGCATGGGTGCCAGTTCGGCCACATCGTAAGGGACATGGCGCAGTTCCAGCCCCAGGTTTTCACGCACACAGCGCGCCAGCATGCGCCGGTCGAATTCTGCGTGATAGGCCAGCCAGATGGCATCTGCGCCATATTCGAGCAGGTCCAGCACGGCCTCGGCAGGTGCCGAGCCCTCGGCCAGATCGGCCTGGGTCAGGCCGTGTATCAATTGACTGTCCGGGCGCAGGCTGGCCTCGACACACAGTATCCGCTCGAAGGACCGGCCCAGGGGAATGCAGCCATCTTCGATCCGTACTGCACCGATAGACAGGACTCGATCGCGCCGCGTATCCAGGCCGTTGGTTTCCAGATCCAGCACCAGTAGCGGCTGCTGTGCCAGCGGGATATCGCCAGCCTGAACCCGCACCGGCAACGCCGCCAACCGCCGCTGCAAGGCAGCATCCAGCGCCTTGCCGGGCACAGTCGGACATCCAAACCATTTCGACCACAATCCCATCATGCGCGCTCCATCGTTTCAGCCAGACTTCAGTACGGGTCGGGGCCTGCTCACAGTCGATACCGGAAAGTCAGCAGTTCCTGTACATGACGCGCCTGCCGCAACGATTCACGCAGGATGCGCCGGTCAAGCGCATCCAGGCTGGCCGGGTCAAGCCGGTTGCTCAACGCCACACCCGCCTGGGCCTGGCGCTGATGCTGGCGCATGCGCAGCAGTTGCAGGTAACCATACGCCTTGGCATAGGCCTCGGCATCGCTGCGCTCGATCACGCCCCGCTCGGCCAGCAGCCGGAACCGCTCCAGCGTGGAGGCCTCACCGATGCCCTGTGCCAGCGCCAGGATGCGGGCACCATCCACGAACGGCGTCAGTGCCTCGGTCTTGATGTCCAGCAGCGCCTGGCCCACGCCCAGCGCCTGTCCAAGGAAGGCGCGCATGGCACTGGTCTGCGGACGATGGTTCAGTGCCGTCTGCGCCATCATGCGCTGGAAGCGCGGGCTGTCTGCCACCATGGCCAGCAGATCGCGTACCAGTTGGTCAAAACCGTTGTCCGGCCCCCAGAGCCGGCGCAGGTCGAAGAAAATGGTCGCCTTCAGCACATTTTCAGGCTCGGGTTCAAGGATGATGCGCGCAAAGCGCTGGCGCCACTCCTGCGCGGACAGGCACAGCTCGGGATTGCCGGCCATGATATTACCCTTGCACAGGGTCAGTCCGCAGCGATCCAGCGCCTGGTTGATGGCACGCGCCAGCGGCAGCAGTCGGGCGCGCGCGGCCTCGGCGCGCTCCGGGCTGTCTGCCTCGAACAGGATGCCGTTGTCCTGGTCGGTGAGCAGCGTCTGCTCGCCGCGCCCCTCGCTGCCGAATACCACCCAGCAGAAAGCCACGCCGGGATCACCCTGCGCATCCAGTGTCAATTCGATGACGCGGGTCGTCATGTGGTCATTCAATTGCGTGACGACCCGTGCCACCTGAACGGAGTCGGCACCATGCGCCAGCATGCCATTGACCAGCCGCGTCAGTTGCGGACGCAGTTCCACCAGCGTCTCGACACTGTCGGCCTGGCTGATGGCGCGCGCCAGATGCACGAGATCCACGCGCTGCAAGGCAAACAGATCGCGCTCGGAAATCACGCCGACCAGCCGCGCCGCATCGGTCACGCACACATGTGCGATATGGCGTCGCGTCATCAACAGGGCCGCATCGAAAGCCGTGGCCAGCGGCGACAGACAGACCGGATCGGGGGTCATGACCTGCGCAATCGGCTCTGCCAGCGACAAGTCTGCCCCGGCCACCACCCGCCGCAAGTCACGCAACGTGAAGATGCCGACCGGACGCTGCATGGCATCCGTCACGGCAATGCTGCCCACCTGACGCTCGTGCATGCGCTGCACGGCCTCGCGCAGCGGCGTCTCGGGTGCACAGGTCACCGGCTCGCGCGCCATCAGATCCGACAGTCGCGAATCAAGCGAATACTGAGCCCCCAGATGGGCACTGGCCTGCATCTGTACCTGCTGGTGCAGGTGCCCGAACAGGCTGCTGGCCCCCTGCATCGCAAAGGCGCGAAACGGCTCGGACAGGTCGAGCAGCCGAAGATAGGCATCCAGCTCCAGTTGCAGGCAGAATGTGTCAGCCACCGCCCGATAGGTGGTACGGGTCGACCGCTCGCCCAGCAGGGCCGCCACCGGGAAACCATCACCCGCTCCGAGCCTGAATCCATCCGTGCCGGGTTCCGGCACGGCCTCGCCACGCACGCCTTCGACCATGCCCTGGCGGATCAGGTACCAGCGTTTTGCCACGCCATCGGCCGGACAGGCAATGACCGAACCGGCCGCATGAAAACCCAGACTGGCGTGTTCGACCAGTGCCAGCAGGTGCGACTGCTCCATCTGGTCGAACGGCGGATGCTGCTGCAGGAACTGCATGATGCCCTGGACATTCTGCGCGACCGCAGTCCGCCCGGCATGATCGGCGTGCTGCCCCATGACGGCTGTCTCCTGTGCTGACCAATCTGGTGTCGGCCAACCCTGTTTTTTATGGAAACCGTATCCATTGCGTGCAAGATAGCAAGCAGATGCACGCAAATGGCACGGTCTACCCCATCATACCGCCTCGGAGTGTGCCGCTGGCAACAGGAAAATCAGCTTTTGTTGATCCATTTGGTGACATGCGGAGGCTGATAGCTGCGGATCGCAGCCAGCAGCGCATCGATATCACGCTCGACGATCAGCATGCTGCGATGCTGGGGCTGCATGAAGGCCTCGCTGGCGGCATGGTCCAGAAAGGCCAGCAGGCTGTCGTAGAAACCCTCGATGTTGAGCAGCGAGCAGGGTTTGTCATGATGCCCGAGCTGGCCCCAGGTCCAGACCTCGAACAGTTCTTCCAGCGTACCGCAGCCGCCCGGCAGGGCGATGAAGCCATCCGCCAGCTCTGCCATCAGCGCCTTGCGCTCATGCATGGAGCCGACCACGCGCAGGTCTTTCAGGCCGGTATGGGCAATTTCCTTGTCGATCAGCGACTGAGGAATCACGCCGATCACCTCCCCCCCCTCGGCCAGCGCCGCATTGGCCGCCGCTGCCATCAGGCCCACGGAAGCCCCGCCATAGACCAGCCCGATGCCGGCACGCGCCAGTGCCGTGCCGAGCAGCGCAGCCTGCTCCCGGTACGCGGGCCGGGCACCCGCATTAGATCCCGAAAAAATACACAACCGCACGCCTGGCTCCCTGTCTGCAAAGCAACGATTGTATGCCCATCCATCCAAAGTCATGCACCGTTCTGGCACAATGGGCAGATGCGCATGCCGGCTGTCGGCGTGCGCTTCTTTCCTTCATGCCCGACATGCTCCCGCTCGATACCCTGGCCGCCTTCTCGATGGCGTCGATTCTGCTCGGACTGGCCCCCGGCCCTGACAATCTGTTCGTCCTGTCCCAGGCCACGCTGCGCGGCAGCCGTGCCGGGCTGATCATCGTACTGGGACTGTGTACCGGCCTGCTGGTCCATACCTGTGCCGTAGCGCTGGGGCTGGCCGTGGTCTTCAAGACATCGGCGCTGGCTTTTTCCGTGCTCAAGATCGCCGGAGCCGGCTATCTGGCCTGGCTCGCCTGGCAGGCCTGGCGAGCCGGTGCCTCGACACTCCAGTCCCAGGTACCAGCGGTACCGATGCACCGTCTGTACCTGCGCGGGATCATCATGAACGTGACCAATCCCAAGGTGTCGATCTTCTTCCTGGCGTTCCTGCCACAATTTGCCGATCCGGCACGCGGTCCGCTTGCGCCGCAATTACTGCTGCTGGGGGGTGTCTTCATTCTCTGCTCACTGCTGGTGTTCAGTCTCATCGCCCTGCTGGCCGGATCGCTGGGCCATGTACTGGCCCGCTCACCACGCATCCAGATCGTGCTCAACCGACTCACCGGCCTGCTGTTCCTCGGACTGGCGATCAGACTGGCCACGGCCACCCGGAGTACAGCGTGAACGCCTCCCTGTTCCAACGCGCCCTGCCCTTTCTGGCGGTGCTCGGTTCGGTCACGGCGCTGGGCCTCGGCACTTCGTTTGCCAAACAGTTGTTTCCCATTATCGGGGCACAGGGCACGACCGCCCTGCGGGTCGGCTTCTCGGCGCTGATTCTGTTGCTGCTCTGGCGCCCCTGGCGCTGGCCCCTGAGCCGCAAGGATGCACGCGCCATCATCCAGTACGGCGCGGCACTGGGCGTCATGAACCTGATGTTCTACATGGCACTGCGCACCATCCCGTTCGGCATTGCCGTGGCCATCGAGTTCAGCGGACCGCTGGGCGTGGCGCTGCTGTCATCGCGCCGCCGCATCGATTTTCTGTGGCTGGGCCTGGCCGCCCTCGGGCTGGGACTGATCCTGCCGCTGGGCGCACGTGCCGGCTCGCTCGACCCCGTCGGCGTGCTGTACGCCATGGGTGCCGCCCTGTGCTGGGCGCTCTACATTATCTACGGCAAGCGTGCCAGCCACCTGCATTCTGGTCATATCGTCTCGCTGGGCCTGGTGGTCGCCTCGATGGTGGCACTGCCGGTCGGCATCATCCATGCCGGCACGGCACTGCTCGACTGGAAACTGCTGTTCTTCGGCCTGGGCATTGCGCTGGTCTCGAGTGCCATTCCGATGTCGCTCGAAATGGTCGCCCTCAAGCGCCTGCCTCGCGAGGCCTTCGGCATCATGATCAGCATGGAGCCCGCCGTGGCAGCACTGCTGGGCCTGATGGTGCTGGGCGAACACCTGTCCGCCATCCAGTGGCTGGCCATCGGCTGCACCATCCTGGCCTCGGTCGGCAGCATCTGCACGATCCAGGCCCGGCCACCGGTGGCCGCGGCCGCCCAGCAGCCGTCCTGATCTGCCCGGCAAGCACCTCCCAAGGCACCTGCCGGACAGCACAAGATCAATAACGGCGCAGCCAGTATTCGTACGACGGCGGCAACCACTGCGACGGATGGGCCTCGCCCAGCGTCTTGGCTGCAGCATAGGTCCAGTGTGGATCTGCCAGATGCCCCTTGCCGATCTGTACCAGATCGGCCTGGTCTGCTGCCAGCACCTGTGCGGCAACCGAAGGCTGTCCCATATTCCAGGCCACCGACACCGGCAGGGATGCCTCGCTGCGCACCCGTTGCGCAATCGGCCCCAGGAAAGCCGGCTCGCCCCAGGGAATGCTGGCCTGCGTGGTCGAAAAGCCGACACTCACGCTCAACAGGTCCAGGCCGCCAGCCTTGAAGCGACGCGCCAGTTCGATGGATTCGACCAGCGTTTCCTCATCACGGCCGTCATACTCAAGCACGCCGAAACGCGCCGTCAACGGCAGATTCTCGGGCCAGACTTCGCGCACGGCGGCCAGCGTTTCGAGCAGGAAACGGATGCGGTTCTCGAAACTGCCACCGTAGGCGTCAGTGCGCTGATTGGCGTGGGCGGAGAAAAAGCTCTGTCCCAGGTAGCCGTGCGCAAAGTGCAGCTCCAGCCAGCGGAAACCGGCGTCACGCGCCCGCTGCGCCGCCGCCACGAAATCGGCCTTGACGCGGACGATGTCGTCGAGCGTCATCTCACGCGGTACGCGCGGCAGGTTGGCACCAAAGGCCAGCGCAGACGGCGAGATCGGTTCCCACCCACGCGGATCATCCGCCGCGATATGGTCATCGCCTTCCCATGGCACGTTGGCGCTGGCCTTGCGGCCGGCATGGCCGATCTGGATACCCGGCACGGAACCGGCCTTCTCGATGGCCTGCACGATGGGCACCAGTGCTTCGGCCTGGGTATCGTTCCACAGCCCCAGGCAGGCGGGAGAAATACGACCTTCGGGGGCGACGCCGGTCGCCTCGACGATCACCAGGCTGGCACCGCCACGCGCCAGACCGGCATAGTGGACCTGGTGCCAGTCGTTGGCCACGCCATCCCGGGCCTGGTACTGGCACATGGGCGGCACGACAATGCGATTGCGCAGCGTCACATCTTTAAGGGAAAAAGGCTGAAACAGGGACGACATGAACAGGTTCTCCTGACGGCTGATCCGGCATGGATCGTTGAGGACAGCACCGGCTCGCCTGTGGAGCCGGGCATATTCTATAATTCGAGAATATTCGAATAATAAAACAAAACCGTGATTCATGGGTATGATTCGAATCATGCGTCCCTTCAAACATCCTGCCGTCGAAGACCTGACCCTGGAGCGCCTGTTCCACGCGCTCAGCGATCCCGTGCGCCTCGACATCGTGCGTACCCTGGCCGCCACCACGGCAGCCACCTGCAGCGAGCTGGACGGCGGCCGCCCCAAATCCAGCATGTCGCACCATTTTCGGGTGCTGCGCGATGCCGGCCTGGTCTGCACCCACCACGCCGGCACCACCCACATCAACTCGCTGCGCCGGGCCGAACTCGATACCCGCTGGCCCGGCCTGATGGCGGCCATACTGGGCACACCCCGCTGACTCGCCTTACGCCAGGGAACCGCCTCCGCACAGCACCAGTTGCTGCCCGGTGATCGATCCCGCCTCGCGGCCCAGCAGAAAACACACCGCTGCAGCTACTTCCGATGGTTCGACATAGCGCCCCATGGGCGGCAGCACCGGCATGCTGCCGCGACGAGACGGGTCGTCCAGCATGGGCGTGCGCGTCGCCCCGGGTGCCACGATATTGACCGTCACGCCACGCGGTGCCAGTTCTGCCGCCCATGATCGGGCCAGACCGACCAGTGCCGCCTTGCAGGCCGCATACTGGCTACGCCCGGCTATCCCGGCAGCCGTACGGCTGCCAATCAGCACGACCCGTCCGGTCACATCCGGCAGGCGACCGGCCAGCGCATCCACCAGCAAGGCGGCTGCCTGCACATGCACCTGCCACAGCCGCCTTCCTACCTCCGAATCCAGGCTGCCAAGTGGCGCGGCTGCCATGAATCCCGCCGCATGTACCACCGCATCCACCTGCACGAGGGTCGCCAGTTCAGCCGACAGGGCAGCCTCATCAGACAGATCGACCGCCCGGCAATCGACCCCTGGGCAGGCCACCGGCTGTCGATCCAGGCCCGTCACGCGCCAGCCCTGCGTCACGAGACGCCGCGTGATCTCCAGCCCGATGCCGGAGACCGCCCCGGTCACCAGGGCATGGCGGCCTTCCTGCGGGCCGACGCTCATGTGTAGCTCCTCGCCTGGGTACGGATCGCCTCATGGTCATAATCATCGATCTGCCCGATCAGGTCATTGGTATAGAAAGGTGCATAATCCGCGATCTGCAGGCCCGTCATGTCGGCTTCGGTACGGAATTCCGACACCTCGATATAGCCCATCGGCACATCGGGATAAGGCGGACTGTACAGCTTGATGCGACGCGAGATGGCCTGCAGCACGGCCTCTACGGCCGCGTCCTGGCTGGCACCGCGCGGCGCGGTTTCCGGGTACATGCGCAGGAAAGCCAGCGCCCCGGCACGTGGATTCTCGAGGATGAAGGTCGATGCCTTGCTGACCGAGCGCCCCAGGCCCACGGCCCACTGCGGATGGCTGTCCAGTGTGCTGACCCGCGTCTGCAGGAACTGGCCACCGACCAGCGGCAGGTTGTCCGGCCGGGGCAGCAACCGGAACGGCAAGCCCGCCGCCTCGATCTGCCCGAAGCCGGTATCGAAATAGGCCAGGGCATCGACCGCCTGCCGCCGCAACGCCACCCCTGCCGGTACGCCATTGCCGACCGCGATCCACTGCAGATCGCCATCGGGGTCCAGCCCCTGCAGGCGCAGCACATTGCGCGTGACCGGATAGTCCGTGGCACCGAAATCCGACACCCCGATACGCAGCCCTTTCAGGTCCGCATAGGACTGCACGGGCGAATCCGGCAGCACGGCAATGTCCCACTTGTACGGGTAGGTGTACTGATAGAAATTACGGGCCAGCTTCCAGTCTCCCTGCGCCAGCACCGGCAGGCCGAACGAGGGCACGCCCACGCCGAAATCAACCTCGCCCCGGTCCACCGCGACCTGCACATTGGCATTGGTGCCCAGCGCCAGCGTATTGAGCGTGAAGCCCTCGGCCGCGTTGTAGCCGAGGATTTCCCCGATCACCAGGTTGATCACGATCGGGCTCATGGCCTTGAGCCCCACACCCAGCCGCACCTGCCGCAGGCCGCTTGCCTGCTGCGCCATGCCCAAACCCGGCAACATGGACCAGGCTGCCAGGCTGGCCCCTGCCCCCAGAAATGTCCGTCTGTCGATCCGTTTCATGTCTCGCTCCTTTATGTGGCCTGTCTAGTCGGCCTTGTCATGAGGTCTTGCCATCACCCGTTGCCGGGCCTGTCCAGGCAACGCTAGCGCCCCCGGTCGGTCCAGTGGATCAGCCGTTTTTCCAGCCTGCGCACCAGCGCATGCAGGCAGATCCCCATGGCCCCCAGAATCACCAGCGCCGCAAAGACACCGGCCACGTCGGTCACGGCCTGGGCCTGCGTAATCACCACGCCCATGCCGCTTTGCGCGCCCAGAAACTCGGCCACGATGGTCCCGAGCAGGGCATAGACCACCGCCATGTCGAGTCCGGCAAAGATATACGGCGCGGCATTGGGCAGCTTGACGATGCGGTAGGTTTCGAAGCGCGTGGCCGACAGCGACCGCATCAGATCCACCCGCTCAGGCTCGATGGCGCGCAGTCCCGTGAAGCTGTTGATCAGCACAGGAAAGAACGACAGCAGCGCCGCAATGGCGATCTTGGAACCATCGCCAAACCCCAGCCAGATCACGATCAGCGGGGCAATTGCCACCTTGGGCAGACTCTGCAAGGCGAAGGCATAGGGCATCAGCAGCTTTTCGATGGTCCGGCTCTCGGCCATCAGTGAGCCCAGCACCAGGGCCAGGCCCGTGCCGATCATGAAACCCAGCGCGGCATTGCTGAATGTGCTCCACAGGGGCAGGTAATAGCCGATCGGACTGGTCGGTGACACGGCCAGCCCGGACCACAGGGCCTGCCAGACCGCTTCGGGTGCCGGCAGGATATAGGTCGGCACATCGAACAGACGCACACTGAGCGTCCAGACCGACAGGATCACCACCAACCCGGCCAGCGTGATCCAGGTGTCCCTATAGCGCGATCGGATACGGCGCGCCGGCTGCTGCATGGCCGGCATGGTCACTGCATGCGTACTCATTCTATGTCTCCCCGTGCATTGAGCAGGCCCCGGATCTCGCGCGATAGCCGCGCATACTCGGGATGCCCGATAATGGTGTCGAACGTGCGCGGACGCGGAATGTCCACATGCAGGTCGCGCAGGATGCGGCCCGGCCGGGGCGACATGACAATGACCCGGTCTGCCAGGAAAATCGCTTCGGCAATGCTGTGGGTGATCAGGATCACCGTCTTGCCATTGGTCTGCCAGATCCGCTGCAACTCAAGATTCATGCGTTCGCGCGTCAACGCGTCGAGCGCCCCGAACGGCTCGTCCATCAACAGGGTGCGCGGATTGCGAGCCAGGGCCCGGCATATCCCGGCACGCTGCTGCATGCCGCCCGACAGTTCATAGGGATAGCGCTGGCCGAAATCCCCCAGCCCGGTCATGTCGAGCAGAGTGTCCACGCTGGGGCCATCGTTGGCATGCCGCCCACCGACTCTCAGCGGCAACTCGACATTCTGCCGAACCGTCAGCCAAGGCAGCAGGTTGGCAGCCTGGAAAACAACCCCCACGTCCCGCGAGGGCCCCTGGATGGGATGTCCCTGCATCCGCATCTCGCCTTCTTCGTACGGGTCCAGCCCGGCCAGCATCCGCAGCAGCGTACTCTTGCCGCAGCCGGATGGCCCGACAATGCTGACGAACTCGCCATCGGCAATGTCCAGGTCCAGCCCGTCCAGTGCCCGTACCTGCCCTGTCGGGGTAATGTATGTCTTGCCCAGGCCACGCAGCGAGATCAGGCATTCCCTGTCTGCCACCGCCGCACCGGCTTGCACCTCGTGATCTTCTTCCGCAATCAGCATCTGTGTCTCCTTGTCGCTGAAGCATGGATTGGCCGCCGGGTGCGTCCCCTGGCTCTTGCTGGCGCAGTGGGACGCGGCGGCAGCTTGGAATCAGGCTGCCACTGGCAGCAGGCCGGCATGCTCCAGCGCGGCGTCGATGGCACGCAGTTCGGCATCGCTGGGCCCCTGGGTCGGCGGACGCACTGCCGCACTGCGAATGATGCCGGCACGCGCCATGGCGGCCTTCATGCGGCCATGGGCTTCGCCGGTCGGCTCTCCTGCCCCGTAGACCGCATCCTTGAGCGGCGTGATCAGGCCCTGGATCTCGATGGCACGCGCCAGGTCACCGGCACGGACGGCCTGCAGCAGGTCATGGATCAGGCCGGGCACCAGCGAGGCAAAACCGACCAGCGCCCCGTCGATGTCCTGCACCATCGATGCCAGCAGATATTCATCATGGCAGGTCAGCAGCGCCTTCGACGGATCAGCGGCGCGGATCGCCGCCAGGTCGCGGGCATACTTGTTCATTTCACGGGTGCCGATCTTGAAGGCGCGCACCGCAGGCAGGCGCGCCAGCTCGGCCAGCAGTTCGCTGGAGAACGAAGCCCGCGTCCAGGCCGGATAGACATGCACGATCAGCGGCAGGCCAGTGGCATCACCGATGGCAGTGAAATACTCCAGGCAGTGCTCGGGCTTGAAACCGAAACGCAGCCAGTGGTGTGGCGGCATGATGTCGAGTGCATCGGCCCCGGCCTCCTTGGCCAGGCGGGCCTGCTCGACCGCTTCGCGTATGCCCTCGCAGACAATCGAAGAAATCACCGGGCAGATACCCCGCACCGCCTCGGCCGTGATGCGCGTCACTTCGGCGCGCTCCAGCGGCGTCAGGGAAAACACTTCGCCGGTATGCCCGTTGGTCATCAGTGCGCCGATCCCCGGCTGGCCGGCCAGCCAGCGCGAAAAGCGGGTCAGCTCATCGCGGTCGATGGCCAGATTGTCATCGAACGGCACGGCAATCGCCGGAATCACACTGTGGAAATTGATGTCCTGCATGTCTGTCTCCTGATGTTTTTATGAAAAATATGCCGGCACGCCAGCACGAAACCTACCTGGGTGAAATCACGCCGCCCGTGGCCTGCAGGGCGTGTGACAGGGACTGTGCCGCTTCCATGACAGAAGGCGCGGCCAGTTGTTCGAATTGGGGCAAGGTGGTGTTCAGCGCAGGTGCCGCCACACTCAGGGCCGCCAGCGGAATGCCATCGGCATCGAGAATCGGTGCAGCGATCACATAGAGGCCCGACACGGTTTCCTGGTCGGAGAGGGCATAGCCACGCTGCTGCACCTGCTGTAGCCGTGCCAGCAAGGCATCGATGTCGACCAGCGTTTTCTCGGTCAGCTTCTGGCGGGGCCGGGCATCGAGAATGGCACGCTGCTCGCTCTCGGGCAGGCTGGACAGGATGGCGTGGCCAATAGCGGTCGAATGGACCGGCACCCGGCTGCCGATCCGGATATCCACGCCCAGCCGGGTCAGTCCGGCCTGGATCCGTTCGGCATAGATAATCTCGGCATTTTCCAATACACCGATCGAGGCGGCCTCGTTGGTCTGTCCCACCAGTTTCCGCAACACGGGGCGTGCCAGCGTGCGCAAATCGGCATGCGCAATGGCGTTGAAGCCCAGGTTCAGAACCTTGGTCGAAAGCTCGAACAGCCGGGTATTCGGTACGCGCTGCACATAACCCAGTTCGACCAGGGTATTGAGAAAACGAAAAGCCGTGGCGTTATCGACACCCGCAGCCCGGGCCACCTGGGCCATGGTGAGCTGCGGCTCCTGCGCCGAGAAGGACTCCAGCACCCTGAATCCCTTGGCCAGGGACTGTATGGTGTTTTTGCTGTTTGCAGTATCTGCCATTGCCGTCCACCCTGAAAATTCGGATTGCGAACTTTTATTTTTAAAATCATGGGCTTATTGAACGACACCAGACTTTTTCGTGTCTATCAGGGTTTGCGATAGGGGCGTGCAATTTCAGAAATACGCCAGGGCCGGCGGCTTAAGAGCCCGAAATCAACCCGTTCTACAGCCTGACAGGCCCCTCGACATGATTCCTGAACTCGCCAGAAATCACGAAAGACAGTGAAATGACATCACCGTCCCGCCTGAAACGCACGGCATACGACCCAGGGGCCATCTCGATCAAACGGCCGGACACGGCAGCCGTGTCATCCGGCTCCAGATCCCCGCCTGTGACATCCTCGCCTGCGCCCACAAAAATTCGGCCGGAAGGCACCCGAATATAGACAGATCCCGAATAATCAAGCAGGTTATCGACAATTTCAACGACATGCACGCCATCCTGTCCCAGATTCAGGAAGGCAGCATTTCCCTGGTTGATCTCATCCAGTTCATCCTCGGGCAGGCTCCACCAGTCAGGCGTATCGGACAGGCGATGCCGCAGGGAAGCCAGATCAAACACGACCAGTGTCGCGGTATCCGTGAAAATATTGAAGGAAATATCCATGACACCTGTCTCAATCCAAACGGGCAGCCGTCAATACATAGCCTGGGGGGCTTTCCAGATGGCACCAGCGGGCCACGCCCTGTGGCCCCTGAATCGTACCCATTCCCTCCTCCATCGCAGGCCATTCCGGGCTGATCTGCCATGCCTGCGGGGCCGCAAGAAACCCGCTGCCCATGGCCTTGAGCGCTGCTTCCTTGATGGTCCACCCCTTCAGCAGCGCCCTGTTTGCAGCCACACCGGCAGAGGCAGCCGTACGCAAGCGCCCATGCTCCTCGGCCGAAAAGATACTGTCCATTCCAGCCGGATCTGCCGGCTGCTGTTCGATATCGACGCCGATACGCTCTCCAGAGGGGGACACCGCGCAGACTGACCAGGCCCCAGCGTGGCTGAAACCGATTGAAGGCATGTCATCGGTGCCCTGTGCATCCAGCCATGGCCGGCCATGCGGGTCCTTGCGCAACCGCGACAGAATTGGCCAGGCAGGATTGCCGTCGGGTACCGGACGATGCCCCTCCGCTCGGGCGTGCGCACCCCTCACCGACGGCCCCGCCAGGCCGCCCTGCTGCGCCCACATCCAGGCCAGCGCGATTCTGGCCCCCAGACTGCGCAAACGATCTGCCTCATGCTGGTAGCGCCGGATGACGGCGGCATCTTCCGCAGGCAGATGATGCCATGCCATATCGATGATCGCCTCGTCCAGGTCAGCCCAGGCCAGCAACCCCACCTGGATCCGTAACTCGAAACAATGCAGCAAGGTGATACGCATCGCCATGCCAACCGTCTCAGCCCGACCGCTGGTGTGTACGTCGCAGGTTCAGCCAGGTATCGACGCTATAGATCAAGAGACCTGCCCAGATGCAGGAAAATGCCGCCAGTTGCGCCGGATCGAAGGGTTCGTCATAGAACCACACCGCCAGCAGCAGCACCAAGGTGGGTGCAATGTACTGCAGGAAACCCAGCGTGGCGTAGGGCAGGTGCCGAGCGGCCATGTTGAAACACATCAGCGGCACCAGTGTCACGGCCCCCGATGCCGCCAGCAGCCAGGCCGTGCCGGTCTGCCAGAAGTCCGGCACCAGCGTGGCGGCCGAAGGATGCAGCCACAGCCAACCCAGCGCCACCGGCAACAGCAACCAGGTTTCCACGACCAGCCCCGGCAACACCGCAACCGAGGTCTGCTTGTGGATCAGTCCATACACACCGAAACAACCGGCCAGCGACAGGGCCACCCAGGGCACGCCATCCACCTGCCAGATCTGCTGCACCACTCCCAGCGCCGCCAGCGCCACGGCCAGCCATTGCAGCCGTCGCAGTCGTTCGCGCAACACAACTAGCCCCAGCAGGACATTGATGAGCGGACTGATGTAATAGCCCAGGCTGGCCTCGACCATGCGGCCATCATTGACCGCCCAGACATAGATCAGCCAGTTGGCGGCCAGCAACGTACCGCACAGCGCCAGCGCAACCAGCATGCGGGGCTGCGCCAGCAACTCCCGCCACCAGCCCGGATGCTTCCAGAATTGCAGCAGGACCAGCCCCAGCAGGGCCGACCACAGCACACGCTGGGCAACGATTTCAATGGCGGGAATAGCCTGCAGCAGCTTGAAATACAGCGGAAACAGGCCCCACAGCACATAGGCGGTCAGACCGAGCAGATACCCGCGACGCGGGTCGATGACAGACATGGCGATTGATCGGGTCAGGAAAGGAGGGACGGGAAAGACATAAGTGTAACTGCCTCCCACTTGCGACAGGCTGAAAACAGCATCCGCATACGAAAACAGGCGCAATCGCATACCCGCCCTATTTCGCCGCACATTACAATGCATCGACCGATTTCGAGGCCTGCCATGCCTGCTGCATCCCTGTTCCGGCGCTATCGCGCCCTGCTTTGCCTGTCCCTGTGCCCGCTGCTGCTGGCAGCCTGCGGGCAGGATGCCGCGCCATCGGCAGCGCCCACCCGGGTCCGCCTGCAGGCCGTTCAGCCCGATACGATCCAGCAGGCCGGCTTGAACCTGCCCGGCACCGTCGTGGCCCGTGTCGACAGCACCCTGTCGTTTCGCGTGCCCGGCCGGCTGCTGGCCCGACCCGTCGATGTCGGTGCCCAGGTCGGTCAGGGCACGCGACTGGCCCAGCTCGACCCGGAACCCCTGCGCCTGGCGCGCGACGAGGCGGCGGCCCAGGTAGCGCAGACCCAAGGTGTGCTCGAACGCAGCCGGCGCGATGTGGCCCGCAACCGCACACTGGTGGAAAAGGGAGCGCTGGCTCGTGCCGATTTCGATGCCCTGGAAACCGGTCTGAACAATGCCCAGGCCCAGCATGACGCCGCGCGCAGCCGGCTGGCACAGGCACGCAACAATCTGGCTTATGCCGACCTGAGCGCGCCGCAGCCCGGCATCGTCACCCAGGTTCATGCCGAAGTCGGCCAGGTCGTGGCCGCCGGCACGCCGATCATCTCGATGGCCTATGACGGCCAGCGCGAACTGGAAGTCGATGTGCCGGAAAACGGCATAGCCCGAATCCAGCCCGGCTCGACAGTACAGGCACGCCTGCTGAGCGCACCGGACACCGTGTTGCAGGGCCGCGTGCGTGAAATCTCGCCCGTGGCCGACCCGGCCTCGCGTACCTATCGGGTCCGCGTCGCCCTTGATGCCATGCCGGACAGCGCCAGGCTGGGCATGACGGCCAGCGTACAACTGAATCACACGGGTGCAGCTCCCGCGCAGGTATTCCGCCTGCCGCTCGCCGCGCTTTACCAGCAGGGCAAAGGCCCTGCCGTCTGGGTCCTGCCCGACGAGGCCGATCATCTGGAGCTGCGGCCCGTCACCCTGGGCACGATGGGAACTGACCACATTCTGGTGACGGCAGGCCTGCAATCCGGTGAGCGGGTCGTGACGGCAGGCGTGCACCGGCTCGATGCGGGCATGCCTGTCCAGCCCTGGGATCATCGCCTGCCATGAAATTCAATCTGTCCGCCTGGGGGCTGCGGCATGCCCCGCTGGTCCTCTTCGGCATGATTCTGTCCGTCATCCTGGGGGTACTGGCCTATATCGACCTGGGCCGCTCGGAAGACCCGGAAATGACCATCATGGTCATGACGCTGGACGTCGCCTGGCCCGGTGCCACCACCCGCGAAATGGAACAGCAGGTCGTCGAAAAGCTCCAGCGCACCCTGCAGGAAGTCCCGCTCTACGACAATGTGCGCAGCTATGTGCGCCCCGGCCGCGCCACGATGTTCCTGACGCTGCAGAGCTGGGCCAAGAAGGACCAGATCCAGGAAAGCTGGTACCAGGCACGCAAGCGCGTGGGCGACATGCGCCATACGCTGCCCGAAGGCGTTCTGGGACCGTATTTCAACGACGATTTCGGCGATACCTTCGGCTCCATCTATGTATTCCACGCCGATGGGTTCGACCAGGCCCAGATGAAGCAGGTATTGCTGTCGGCACGCGAACGCCTGCTGCGCGTCCCGGATGTCTCCAAGGTCTTGATGCTGGGTGTGCAGGACCAGGCCTACCATGTCGAATTCAGCCCCGACCGGCTGGCCCGTCTCGGCATTTCACCCTCGCAGTTGCTGGCCAGCCTGCAGCAGCAGAACGTCGTCCTGCCTGCCGGCGTCATCGAAGGACCGCGCAGCCGCATCCCGATGCGTGTGGACGGTGCCGTGCGCAGCCTCCAGGACATCGAGAACGTCCCCGTCAAGGCCGGCGAGCGCACGTTCCGGCTGGGCGATATCGCCGAGGTCACGCACGGCTACGTCGACCCGCCCCAGATGTCGATGCGGCGCAATGGCGAACCCGTCACCGCGCTGGCCGTCTCCATGACCGAAGGCGGCGACATCCTGACCCTGGGGCGCAATCTCGATGCCGTCATGAACGAAGTCCAGGCGGCACTGCCTGCCGGCATCACTATCGAAAAAGTCGTGGACCAGCCCACGCTGGTGGACCACTCGATCAACGAATTCCTGCTGCATTTCCTGCTGGCGCTGGGCATCGTGCTGGCGGTCAGCCTGCTGGCACTGGGCTGGCGCACCGGCATCGTGGTGGCGCTGTCGGTGCCACTGGTGCTCGGCATCACCTTCTTCATCATGTGGCGGCTGGGTATCAACCTGCATCGCGTGTCGCTGGGCGCGCTCATCATCGCGCTGGGCCTGCTGGTGGACGACGCCATCATTGCGGTGGAAATGATGCAGGTGAAGATGGAAGAAGGCTGGAGCCGTTTCAAGGCCGCCTCGTTCGCCTGGACCTCCACCGCCTTTCCGATGCTGACCGGCACCCTGATCACCGCCGCCGGCTTCGTGCCCGTCGGCTTTGCACGCTCATCCACCAGCGAATTCACCCAGTCTATCTTCTGGGTGGTCACCATTGCGCTGCTGGTATCCTGGGTCGTGGCTGTCCTCTTTACTCCCTACCTGGGCACGCTGCTGCTGCCGGACATGACGGGCCACCACGAGCGCGATACCCCCTGGAGCCGGCGCAAGCGTCGCCTGATGGACTGGCTCACCGGCCGTATCGAGTGGAGCGTACGGCATCGCAAGGCCGTGCTGATCTCGGCGCTGCTGGCCTTCGTCCTGTCGCTGGCGGCCTTCCGGCTGGTGCCGCAGCAGTTCTTTCCCGACTCGCCACGCGAGGAAATCCTGGTCGATCTGCATCTGGAGGAAGGGGCCAGCTATGCCGCCACCCTGGCCGAAACCGAGAAACTCGAACAGTGGCTATCCCGCGACGAGCGCGTACGTGCCGTCACGGCCTACGTCGGCAGCGGTTCCCCGCGCTTCTACCTGGCACTCGACCCCGAGTTGCCCAAGCTCAACTATGCCCAGGTGATCGTCTATCCCCACGACCTTCAGCAGGGCAAGACGCTGGCAGCCGATCTGCATGACTATCTGACGACAGAATTCCCGCACATCCGCACACGGGTCTATCGGCTCGAGCTCGGCCCACCGGTCGGCTATCCGGTGCAGTTCCGCGTCAATGGTGCCGATCCCGATACCGTGCGCGCCATCGCGGCCGAAGTCCGCGACCGGATGCGCGAGCATCCCAACGTGCGCGACGTCAACCTGCAATGGCATGAACGCACCAAGGCCATCCGCTTTCGCATCGACCAGGATCGCGCCCGCGCCCTGGGCGTCAACAGCCAGGACGTGGCACTGACACTGCAGACCCTGCTCAGCGGCCAGACCGTCACCCAGGTGCGCGACGGCAACGAACTGATCGATGTCATCGCCCGTGCCCACCCAGAAGCCAGGCTGGACGCCGAACGGCTGGGCAGCCTGACCGTGCATGCCGCCAACGGGCGTGCCATTCCGCTGAGCCAGGTGGCCGAGATCGAACCGGTACTCGAGGAAGGTGGCCTGTGGACCCGCAACCGCCTGCCCAGCCTGAGCGTGCGCGCCGACGTGTCCGGTGCGCAGGCACCGGATGTCTCCGCCGAGATCCGCGCCACGCTGCACGACATCGAGGCCCGCCTGCCGGTCGGCTACGACATCGAGGAAGGGGGTGTCGTCGAGGAAAGCGCCAAGGCCAATGCTGCAATTGCCGTCGTGATCCCGCTCATGCTGCTGCTGTGGGCTGTCTTCCTGATGTTCCAGTTGCAGAGTTTCAGCCGCATGTTCATGGTGATCCTGACGGCTCCGCTGGGCATGGTGGGTGTCACGCTGGCGCTGCTGGTCACTCAACGGCCGTTCGGCTTCGTGGCCACCCTGGGCGTGATCGCCCTGGCCGGCATGGTCATGCGCAACTCGGTCATCCTGGTCGAACAGATCGACCGCGACATCGCCCAGGGCGATGCGCCGCGCGATGCCATCGTACATGCCACGGTACGGCGCACACGACCGGTCGTGCTGACGGCACTGGCCGCCATCCTGGCCATGATCCCGCTGACCGCCTCCGACCTGTGGGGGCCGATGGCGGTCTCCATCATGGGAGGCCTGGCCGTCGGCACGGTCCTGACACTGATTTTCGTGCCGGCCCTGTACGCTGCCTGGTTCCGGGTCAAGACCTGACGGACGGACGCAGTCGCCTCAGGCGCTGCAGTCCTTCCCGCCAGCGACGGCGCAGGCCGCGCCGGCCCATAGGCTCGAAAAAGCCATCGGCGCTCTCGGGATCGAGCAGCTCGTTGTCAGCCACGAACTTGTCCAGGGGACCAGGACGGGTCAGATCCAGCAGATCCAGGCTCCTGCCGTCACCACGCAGCGCCTCGATCGCAGCCATCAGAGAACCGCTGCGCGCGAACTCGGCCTCGAAAACAGCCGGCTCCACGCCCAGATGCTCCGACAGCAGGCGGGTACGCAACTGTGCAATCATCGGTGCCACATGCTGGTTGCCCGGCAGGGCGGCATCGATCACCACATCGCACTCGCTGTCCAGCCCCAGAGAGCGGTTGTTGAGATTGGACGAGCCGATGCGCAGCAGGCGATGATCGACAATCATGACCTTGGCATGCACGTAGATATCCTGCCGTCCGGCCGTGACCGGCACATAGATACGGAAACGGTTGCCCGGGTCGGCCTCGGCGATCTTGCGGGCCAGGCGGATCCTGGCCGCATCCATGGCCACCTGTTCAAGCCAGCCATCGGCCTTGCGCGGCATCACCATCACGACTTCGGGCGGATGGGGCTCCTTCAGGCGGGCCGCAATGGCCACCGCCACTCTGGCAGAGGTGAAATACTGGTTTTCGATATAGATGAAATCGCGCGCTGCGGCCACCATGTCGAGATACAGCGCCTCGATTTCCCGGACCTCGGCGCAACCATCATAGACCGAGCGGGTGCGGGCAATGCCGACACGCACATTCTCGAACTGGACCGGCAGGTCGTCCGGCCACAGCACCTCGCTGCAGTCAGGCAAGGGATCGAGCGGCTCAGACGTGGCCCGCTGCCAGCGTTCGGCCCCCAGTTCGCCCAGCGCCGCCGCCACAGGGCCGGCCAGCATCATGGTGACATCATGCCAGGGCGGATAGGGTCGTCCTTCCGGACCGATCCGGCGCGGATCGTCATCCAGATGCTCGGACGTATCCCAGCGCGCCGTCGACATGTCGATCCCGCCGCATACCGCCAGGCAATCATCGACCACGAGGATTTTCTGGTGGTGGCTGCAACCCGGTGGGTGTGCGCGATCGAACCGGAAGGCAATGGCCCGGGTGCAATGCCAGCGCCACAACATCCACAACGCAGACGGTCGCAGCAACTGCTTCAAGGCCCCGAAACCCCATTTGAGTATGCTGATGCGTCGGGCCGGCATCGCTCTGGCCAGCGCCAGGATGAATTCCCCCAGCGTCTGCCCGCCCCCTTCCCGTCCGGGCTCCAGCCGAATGCGCGTATCGAACTCCCAGCCGATGATCAGGATACGCTGCCTGGCGGACTGCATCGCCTCGCCCGCCTGATGATAATACTCGGCCGCATCCACGATCACGCTGGCCCGGTCGCACGGCTCGATACGCCAGCAATTGCGACCCGGTTCCAGGATGGGGATGGGGTTTGTGCCACCGGTCACGGGTGGGTCCGGGTTGCGAGGCACTGCGTGCGGCATCAGCGTACTTCTCTCCATGTTGGCACTCTCTGCATGACCATGCGGCATTCGGAGAATGTAGCACGCAGCCACATGAAAAATGCCGGCCAAAAGGCCGGCATTCTCTATCATGACCGGCAAGCGCCGGTCAGGTTGCTGCGATCAGAAGGCAGCGCGGAAGATGCCTTCGATCTCGGCCTGCGAGGCCTGGCGCGGGTTGGTCAGACCACAAACGTCCTTGAGCGCATTGGTCGCCAGGGTCGAGACATCCTCATCCTTGACACCCAGTTCGGCCAGGCCCGCCGGAATGCCGACATCGACCGACAGCGCACGGATCGCATCGATGGCAGCCTGTGCACCCGTCTTGGCATCCAGGTCGAGGATATTGACGCCCAGCGCACCCGCGATATCGCGCAGCCGGCTTTCACAGGCGCTGGCATTGAAGGCCTCGACATGCGGCAGCAGCACGGCATTGCAGACCCCGTGCGGCAGGTTGTAGAAACCACCCAGCTGGTGCGCCATCGCATGCACATAGCCCAGCGACGCGTTGTTAAAGGCCATGCCGGCCAGGAACTGGGCATAGGCCATGCTTTCGCGGGCGGCCATGTCCTTGCCCTGATGCACGGCAGTGCGCAGGTTGGCGGCGATCAGTTCGATGGCCTTGATGGCACAGGCGTCGGTAATCGGCGTGGCCGCAGTCGAGACATAGGCCTCGACGGCATGGGTCAGGGCATCCATGCCGGTTGCCGCCGTCAGCCCCTTGGGCATGCCAACCATCAGTGCCGGATCGTTGACCGACAGGATGGGCGTGACATTGCGGTCGACGATGGCCATTTTGACGTGGCGCGTTTCATCGGTGATGATGCAGAAACGGGTCATTTCGCTGGCAGTGCCGGCGGTCGTGTTGATGGCAATAAGCGGCAGTTGCGGCTTGGCCGACTTGTCCAGACCTTCATACTCGCTGATGTGGCCGCCATTGGACGCACACAGGGCAATGCCCTTGGCACAGTCATGGGGCGAACCGCCGCCCAGCGACACCACGCAATCACAGACATTGGCATGCAACAGTGCCAGGCCATCCTCCACGTTCCTGACCGTGGGATTGGGCTGGGCACCGTCGAACACGACGGACTCCACACCCTGTTGCGACAGCAGTTCTGCAACCTGGACCGGCACGCCGACGCTGGCCAGACCGGCATCGGTCACGATCAGGGCTTTCCTGAAGCCATGGTTGCGAATGGCGACGGCGGCCTCCTCCAGGCTGCCGGCGCCCATCATGTTCACTGCGGGAATGAAAAAAGTGCTGCTCATGAAACGGTTCTCCGTATGTAGTAGTGCTCCGCCAGAGTAATCCTCCAACTGGGAAACCAACTTGTGCGGGATCAAACCCGGCACTACCAAACAGAAACATCGCATGACAGCAGGCCCAGGCTCCACCGCCTCGTTCGCCCCCCGCCTGGCAGCCGGGTGCGAACAGACGGCATCCGACATCACACAGCCTGAACCTCGGCCACCTCCGGGCTTTTTTCTACCTGTCCGGCTCGGACCACCCGCACCGGGATCCCCTTGGAAGCCGGCGTGAAGCAGTCCGGGTCATAGGCATACAGCGGTACCAGCGGATTGGCCTCCGGGAAATAGGCGGCACAACTGCGATCCGGAAAGTCGTACTCGATGGCCTGGAAACCGGTCAGCATCCGCTCCACGCCGTCATTGGCCTGCGAGATGATGTCGACACGATCGCCATCGGCCAATCCCAGCCTGCGCAATTCCGCCGCGTTGATAAAGAGCACGTCGCGGGCATTGTGGATGCCACGATAGCGATCCGAATAGGAATACAACGTGGTGTTGTACTGGTCATGGCTGCGCATGCTGGACAGCCACAGCACGCCGTCCTGATCGGCCTCCTCGTCCTCGCACAGCCCGGCGTGGACCAGGAAGTTGGCCTTGCCCGACGGCGTTCCCCATACCCGCTCCCGGGCCAGCGAGGTCAGGTGGAAACCGCCCGGGATCTCGAGACGCTTGTTGTAGCCGGGGAAAATATCGGGAAACACGGCCTCGATATCGTCGCGGATCAGGGCGTAGTTGCCGACCAGGCTTTCCCAGTCCACCTTCGAGCCTGCCCCCAGCGTGGCCCGTGCCATGCCGCCGATGATGGCCACTTCGCTGCGCAGGTGCTCGGATGCCGGTGGATTGCTGCCGGTGCTGGCATGCACCATCGACATGGTGTCTTCGACGCTCATCGATTGCGGACCGGTTGCCTGTACGTCCAGTTCAGTACGCCCCAGACAGGGCAGAATCAGGGCATCGCGCCCGTGTATCAAATGGCTGCGATTGAGCTTGGTGGATATCTGCACGGTCAGGTTCAACGCCCGCATGGCGGTCTGTGTCCTGGCCCAGTCCGGCACGGCCACGGCAAAGTTGCCGCCCAGGCCGATGAACACTTTGCTGGCTCCGCCGACCATCGCCTCCAGTGCCGTCAGTACATTGCGACCCGGCTTGCGCGGCGGCTCGAAGCCATAGCGCGCCTGCAGGCGATCCAGGAATACCTTGGAGGGAATCTCGGTAATGCCCACCGTGCGATCACCCTGCACGTTGGAGTGTCCCCGCACCGGGCAGATACCGGCACCGGCCTTGCCCACGTTGCCGCGCAACAATGCCAGATTGGCGATCTGCTGCACATTGTGGGTGCCGTGGCGATGCTGCGTGATGCCCATGCCGTAGGCCAGGATAGCGCGTTCGGCCTTGGCATAGGCCCCGGCAGCCACAGACAGGTCCTCGCGCGTCAGGCCCGACTTGCGCTCGATATCTGCCCACTCGGTCGCCTTCAGGTCGGCAATCAGGGGCTCGATGCCGACAGTGTGCGCACGGATGAATTCCCAGTCGAGAATCTCGGCATCGTTGTTGGCCCGAGCCTGTTCGTCGGCCTCGACCAGCAGCTTCATGATGCCCTTGATGGCCGCCACATCGCCGCCGACCCGCACCTGGAAAATGCGCGAAGAAATCTCGGTCGAGCCGAAGGTGGCCATCTGCGCCACGTCCTGCGGGGCCTGGAAACGCTCCAGCGCACGCTCACGGAACGGATTGAACGACATGATCACCGCCCCGCGCCTGGCGGCATTGCGCAGATAGGTCATCATGCGCGGGCTGTTGGTGCCCGGATTCTGCCCGAAAATGAAAATACAGTCTGACTGGTCGAAATCGTCGAGTACGACCGTGCCCTTGCCTACGCCAATGGATCTGGGCAGGCCGACACTGGTCGGCTCATGGCACATGTTGGAACAGTCCGGGAAGTTGTTGGTACCGTACTCGCGCGCAAACAGCTGAAACAGATAGGCCGCCTCGTTGGAGGCACGCCCTGACGTATAGAAATCGACCTGGTTCGGATCGTCCAGTGCATTCAGGTGCTGGCCGACCAGGGCATAGGCATCCTCCCAGCTCACCGGCAGGTACTTGTCGCTGGCGGCGTCATAGCGCATGGGATGCGTCAGCCGTCCGACCATTTCCAGCGCGTAGTCATCCCATTTTTCCAGTTCCGTCACGGTATGCTGGGCAAAGAATTCGGGCGTACAGCGCTTGGGCGTCGCCTCCCAGGCAATCGCCTTGCCACCGTTCTCACAGTATTCGAAGCGCGAGGTATCGAGCGGGTCGGCCCAGCCACAGCCGGGACAGTCGAAACCGCCATGCTGGTTCATCTTCGACAGGATGGACAACCCATTGACCGGGATATCCTGCTTGAGCAGCAAGGCTTCCATGGCCTTGAGGGCATCCCAGCCGCCGGCGGGATGGGTATAGGGAATATAAGGCTTCATGACATCTCCATGTATGCAGTGGGGGACAGCACCAGGGCATCTCGTCTCCTGGCAACGCAGATGCCTGGGATACCGGATGGAACATGAGACAACAGTCGGCCCTATTGACTGAGCCTATGAAGAAGCAGAAGTAACACAGGTTTTGTATTTGGAAAATGCAACTACTGTTAACAGGGACTTGCACCGTCGAGAATGCCCTGATGCTTCCCTGCAAAAAAATCCAGCTTCGTGTAGAATCTCGCCTTTGCTGATGGCGCAATGGCAGAGTGGTTATGCAGCGGATTGCAAATCCGTGTACGTCGGTTCGATTCCGGCTTGCGCCTCCAAATGAAATCAAGGACTTACGTTTCTAACGTAGGTCCTTTTTTCGTTTGGGTGTCAACGCACGCAGTCCCCGGCAATCCGCCCATCCACCAGCGTAATCAGCCGGTCAGCCTGCGACGACAGCCGCTGGTCGTGGGTCACGATCAATACCGCGCATCCCAGTTGCTCATGAAAGCGCCGGAACAGGGCAAAGATGCTCTCGGCGGTCTGGGTATCGAGATTGCCCGTCGGCTCATCCGCCACCAGCAAGGGGGGATGCGTAACCAGTGCACGGGCAATGGCCACGCGCTGCTGCTGGCCACCGGAGAGTTCTGCCGGCAGCTTGTGCGCGAAATTCCCCAGCCCAACGTCTTGCAGCAACGCCAATGCGCGCTCGCGATCAGCCGTGCGAGGTTTGCCATGATCGATCATGCACGGCATCAGGACGTTTTCCAGGGCCGTGAACGCCGGTATCAGGTGGTGGAACTGGAACACGAAGCCCAGGGCACGGCGGCGCAGCAAGGTACGCTCCCGGTCCGGCATCGCGCGGGTGGGATGGCCCAGCAGCTCGATTTCACCC
Source organism: Corticimicrobacter sp. (assembly GCF_040137905.1). Lineage (NCBI taxonomy): Bacteria > Pseudomonadati > Pseudomonadota > Betaproteobacteria > Burkholderiales > Alcaligenaceae > Corticimicrobacter > Corticimicrobacter sp. Next base: position 40,315 of record NZ_JBEFDG010000021.1, on the reverse strand, counting down.
TGTGTAGGCGTATCCAGTTGCGCCACCAGATTCAGCAACGACGTCTTGCCTGATCCGGAAGGTCCGACCAGCGCGCAGAAATCGTCTGCAGCCAATTCGAAGCTGACGTCATGCAGCACCTCGGATTCTGTCGGCAGCCCGACATGATAGGACTTTCGCACCTCACGCACGGCCAGCACCGGAGCGGACTGCCTGGAGCTATCATCAGACATAGCGTATCGCCTCCGCCGGGTCCATGCGCGCCGCACGCCAGGCAGGAATGGAGGCGGCCAGTACACCGCTCAAGGTGGCAATCGCAATGGCCATGGGAATCGTCTGGGGTGGAAACGGCGTATCGAACAGGCCCGGACCGAAGGCATGAAACGCAGCCACCATGCCCCAACCGGCCAGGCTGCCCGCCAGCGAACCCGCCAGGCCAAGTATTGCCCCTTGTAGCAGAAACACGGCCAGCATCTGCCACCGCGTGGTCCCCATGGCCCGCAGAATGCCGATTTCACGCGTCCGCTGGGTGACGCTCACGGCCAATACGGCAGCGATGCCAATCGCCACCGCCAGAGCCACGAATACGCTGATCAAGGTCGTCGCCATGGATTGCGAACGCAAGGCATTGAGCAACTGGGCATTGGTCTGCATCCAGCTTTCTGCCTTCAGCCCAAGCAATCGGGCAATGCGATCAGCGATGGTGCGGGCCGCGAAAATATCTTCCACGGTAGCATCAATACGCGTCACGCCCCCCGGCAGATCCAGCAAGGACTGGGCCTGCTTCATATCCATGTAGACGTAGCGCGAATCCAGTTCGCGCACGCCCATCTCGAAAATGCCGGCGACTGTCATCACTGCACTGGCCCCTTCATCCGCCTCGATGCGCAGTTTGCCGCCCGCCTGCAGCCCCAGCGTCTCGGCCAGGCGACTGCCGATCGCCACATTGCCGGGCGACAGGATAAACGCCCCCTCGCGCAGGTTGTTGCCAACCGGCACGATGCGCTGGTAGCGTTCGGCATCCACCCCCAGCACGGTCACCGCTTCGCGCGCACCACCGCGTCTGCCGATGGCTGCACCCGACACCATCGGCGAGACGGCCCGGATGCCCTCCAGGGACTCCAGCGCCGGCAAGAGGCGCTGCCAATCGTCTATCGAATGCAGGCCCTGCGCGCGCCTGTCCTCCAGCATCAGGTGCCAGCCACCCTCTGGCCCGGCAGCCGGCACATTGACACGATCTGCCGCCTCGATCGCAATATGCGACTGGGTACCCAGCATGCGATCGATCGCGTTGGCCTGCAGGCCGCCAATCAGCACGCGCAGGAACACGATAATCGACACGCCCACGACAATGCCGACCAGGATGATCGACGTCTGCACCCGGCTCTGCCCCAGGAAACGCAGCGCCACCCGGCTGGCGAACCAGGCATTATCGCACCAGCCCCTCAGGCCCCTCATCACTGCGCTTCCGGAAAGGCTTGCTCCTGCGGATACAGGCGCCGGTCACCCATCGGTGCCGCGTTCGCCAGCACCAGATCGCCGGCAACCACACCTTCCAGCACCTCACTGGCAAAGAGCCCCCGCAATCCCAGGCGTACCGGCACCACCACGGCCCGCTCACCGCGCAACACCTGCACCGTGGCGCGATCACCACGCCGTGACGCCAGCGCATCGTTGGGCACGACCAGCGCATCATCCTTGCTGGCGGTTCGAATCGTCGCGGACACCGTCATGTCCTCACGCAGATACTCAGGCACGGTCTGCGGCAACAGATGCACATCCACCGTACCGCGCTGCGGATCGACCTGCGGCGAAATGCGATCCACCACGGCCTGGAATGGCCGGTCCAGGAAGGCATCGGCAATCACCACCGCGTTCTGTCCAACCTCCAGCCGGTCAAGAAATTTTTCATCGACCGGAATCACCGCCTCATTGACGGCCGGGAGACGCACGATATCAAAAAGTTGTTGCCCCGCCTGGACAGCATCGCCCACCTCAACCAGACGCGCGGCAACCACACCATCGAACGGCGAGCGTACCTCGGTCCGCGCCAGCACCGCAGCAGCAACTGCCGCCCGCTCGCGCAGCGTACGTTCCTCGGGGCCATCGCCGGCCAGGTCACGCTGCGCCAGCCGGGCGCGATCACGTCGCAACCTGGCGGTATCGAGCACCTGCTGCGCCTGTTCGGCCGTCTCCCTCGGCATGGCGTTACGGGCAGCCAGCTCATGCCGCCGTCGCGCCTCGCGCTCGGCCTGTACCAGAGCGACCTCCGCCTCGCGCAGCTCGGCTGCCACCTGCTGACGACGCACATCCTGGAGCTGATCCAGGACTGCCTCGGCCTCGGCCAGACGCGCCTGTGCCTCGTCATTGCGCAGGCGAACCAGCAATTGCCCTGCCGTCACCATGTCGCCTTCCCGCACGAAGCGCTCCACAACCACACCCGCCGCCTCGCTGCCCAGCCGCGTGCGCTCACGCGCGGCAATGCGGCCGCTGGCCACGACATCCTGCACCAGGGGACGGCTTTCGAGGCGATAGACCGGCACCGGGCTGCCCCGCCACGGACGCCACAGCAGCAGCAACGCCAGCACGATCATCAGCACCAGCAGCCACGGCCAGCGTCGCCGCAACGATACATTTAAAGCCAAGACAGCCCCCTATCGATTGTCCCCATGCCAAGTCTTCATACCGCAGAGATTGGACCACAACACGCGGATGCCATGCGACCATCACCACACTCAAGAAACTCACCCAAGGCAGGGAACAGATGAAATGCAACGATTATTGACGCCTTGATTATCTTTGTTTTTACCAGATACTGCTTCGCTCCTGTCGTGCCGGAAGAAGCGTATCCCATACGCGAAAGCAACTGCCCCCATGATCCAGACCCCACATCCATGCGGGTTCCACCTGGGCGTACTTCGTCGATTTCCTGAAAATCAGCCAAATTCAGTATCAATTAAAAGGCAAAAGAAGCATTTTCAGCACATTCGATACCATATTCTAAAAAGTATCCGACATCCTTCGACAGAAAGATGAGGCGCAGGATCATGCTTAAAGAATGCGTGCCAGAAGCATGCAGCTCCGTCCTGCCATCGGGTGAAAGTTCGATTGTGCATGAATCCGCCATCCCCACACTGGGCCGCATTTTTTGTTGCGGCCATCTCATCGGCCTTGCCGATGTCAATCCCGGCAGCACCCGTCACACCGCAACACTACGAACAACTCATCCACCAGGCTCGCACCGGCGAGCATGATGCTGCGCTGGACTACCTGCGCACGCTGGATCATGGGGCACATCGCAGTGACGGACAGGCGAACCGGCTTCGGGACCATGTTCTGATTGCCAGTTGGGCCGGCCTTGATGACGAAGTCATCGATCTCTACCAACGCTATGCCCAGGACCGGCACTGGACACCTGATATGCTGGGTGCCGCAGCACGGGCCTTGCGTTTCAGGCATCACTGGTCACAGGCGGAAATCCTGTATGCCCGCGCCATGCAGGCAGCACCGCAGGATCCGCAACTGCGCGCCGGGCACATACTGACCCAGGCCGACGCCGGCAAATTGGCACAGGCCATGCCACTGGCCCGGACCTGGCTGGCCCAGTCTCCCGATGCACCGCTCCCCCATCTCGTCCTGGCCTATGTTCAATCCCAGGCAGGCCAGGACTACGATGCCTGGCATACGCTGGATCTCGCTCATGCACGCTGGCCAGATGATCGGCAGATCATCACCGCACTGATCAATGCCATGCAAACCATCGGGCTGTCCGTCCCGGCCCTGGCACTGGCCGCTAGCCATCCCGGTCTCCTGGATGCTGCGGCGCACCGGGATCTCGAACTGGACGCCGTGGCCGGATCGGTACGCCTGTCCAGCCTGCCCACACGCTCGGAAACGGAACGCTTCGAAATTGCGGACCGGGCACTGCAGCGCTATGACAGACTGCTCGCCGACTGGTCGCGGCAGTTGCCGGAAACGCAGGATGCCATGCGCCGGGCCCGGCTGGACAGGCTGGATGCCCTGGCAAGCCGGCTGCAATGGCGTGCCGTGGCACAGGAGTACGAAGCACTGGCTGCCGATGCCGCCATCGACTCGCCCTATGTGCTGCGCCTGGCCGGATCGGCCTACCTGGAACTGCGCCAGCCCGAACACGCCATTCCATGTTTCGAGCAGGCGCTGGCACGCCTGACCCAGGACGACGAGGAGCGCATGCTGGCTGAACTGGGCCTCTTCTATGCGCTGGTGGAAACCGAAGATTTTGAACGGGCATACGCGGTCGTGGCCGAAGCCAATCGGCGCGACACGCGGCTCAGCATTGCCGGCCAGCCCGAACTCCAGCCCAATGCGCGACGCCTCGACACACAACTCGCGACCGACATGGCCGACCTCTATGCCAATGCCACCGACCGGGCCGTTGAAAAACTCGAGGCGCTGCTGCGGCGGGCACCCGGCAACCAGCACCTGCACATCGCTTTGGCTGAAAGCCATCGCGCCCGCATGTGGCCGCGCCATGCCGAACGCCGCCTGAAGATTGCCGAAGCGCTGGCCCCACGAGACATTCCACTGATGACAGGCCAGGGTCTGACCGCGCTCGAACTGCGTGAATGGCGCCAGACCGACATGCTGGCAGCCGAGACGCTTCGGCGCGATCCCGACTCCTGGCCGGTCAAGCGCCTGAACCGGCTGTTCGATGTCTATCGCAAGGCCGAGCTGCGTATCAGCGGCCACCGAGGCCTGTCCAACGACAGCCCTGTCAGCGGCAATGGCGACTACAGCGTCGATGCCGTCATCTATACCCCGCCCATCGACTACGACTGGCGCGCCTTCGCAGGCCTCGGACGCGCCTATGGCCGATTCGAGGAAGGCAATATCGGCTACGACTGGCAGCGGGCCGGTGTGGAGCGACGCAGCCGTGACCTGTGGCTGGAGGGGGAAATTTCCCGCAACAGCTACGGACAGGGTCACCGCACCGGCCTGCGCCTGGCGGCCGCCTACGACCTGGACGACCACTGGCAACTGGGCGGAGAAGCGGCCCTCCTGGCACGCGATACGCCGCTACGCGCCCTGCGCAATGGCATCCGCAGCAATGGACTCAGCCTGTTCGCGCGCTGGCTTGGCAGCGAGCGTCAGCAGTGGCGCATGGAGGTCGGCACCAACCATTTCGGCGACGGCAACCAGCGCTATCGCTGGGCGCTGACGGGGCAGACACGTCTTTACACCCGGCCACACGTCAGCATCGATGCCCTCTGGGCTCTGGAAGCCTCGCGCAACAGCCAATCCGATACACCGTACTACAGCCCACGGGCAGATCTGGACATCGCCCCGGCTCTTCAGGTCAGCCACATCCTGTATCGCCGCTACGAAACCGTCTGGGAACAGGTATTCCAGGCCGGCGCAGGTGCCTATGTACAGCGCGACTACGGCACTGCCGCAACCGGCCTGATCGGTTACGGGCAGCGATTGCGCATGCATGACGTTTTCGAGGCCGGTCTGATGGTCACGGCCACCAGCCGCCCCTACGACGGCGTACGCGAACGCGAGACCCACATCCAGTTCGACCTGAACTACCGATTCTGACCCAGTCCCGGCATACGGAGCCCACAATATGAATGCACGAACAATACGGGCATGGCGCACAGGGTGTGCAACCACCCTGTTGCTGCTGATGCTGGCCGCATGCGCCAAGGACCTGCCGGTCTTCACCCCGCCGGCAGAGCGGCCGCTGGCCCCGACCGAACAGCCCTGGCCCGCCAACCAATTCCTGTCCCTGGCCTATCACGACGTCGATGACCTGGATGCCGACCAGCGCTTTGTGGGCGTACGCACCGACCGGTTGCTGACGCAATTGGCCTGGCTGCGCGAGAACGGCTATCAGGCCGTCTCGGTCGACCAGGTACTGGCTGCCCGCCAAGGCGGCCCGACATTGCCCGACAAGGCTGTCCTGCTGAGCTTCGACGATGGTTACAGCAGCTTCTACTCGCGGGTATTCCCCTTGCTCAAGGCCTACCGCTGGCCAGCGATCTTCGCACCGGTCGGGCGCTGGCTGGATACGCCGGCCGGAGAACCGGTGGATTTCGGTGGCCTGCCCGTCGCGCGAACGCACTTCACGACCTGGGCACAGATTGCCGAGATGTCGGATTCCGGGCTGGTTGAAATCGCTTCCCATACTAATAACCTGCATTTCGGCATCCAGGCCAATCCGCAGGGCAACCAGCAACCGTCCGCCACCACGCTGGCGTTCAATGCCCGGACCGGCACCTACGAAGATCGATCGCAATATCGGGACCGCCTGACGCAGGATGCCCGCAACATATCGGCGCGGATCACGGCAGCCACGGGGCGGTCCCCGCGCGTCTGGGTCTGGCCCTATGGCGCCTCTACCGGCACTGCCATCGAAATCCTGGGCAAGCAAGGCTATCGCATGACCATGACGCTCCAGGATGGCCCCGCCCGGTTGGACTCGCTGATGTCTTCACCCCGCTTCCTGGTGTCGAACGACCCTTCCACGCGCGAATTCGCCCATTCGGTACGTGCCATGGAAGCGCAGGAAGTCATGCGGGTCATGCACGTGGACCTGGATTATGTCTACGATCCCGATCCTGGGCAGACCAACGAGAACCTCGGGGTACTGGTACAACGCATCAAGGATATGGGTATTACCCACGTCTTCCTGCAGGCGTTCGCCGACCCGGCCGGTGATGGCCTGGTCAAATCGCTGTATTTCCCGAACCGCTGGCTGCCGATGCGGGCCGACCTGTTCAACCGCGCCGCCTGGCAGATCTTCAACCGGGCCGACGTGAAAGTCTTCGCCTGGATGCCGGTACTCGGCTTTGACCTCGACCCGGCTCTGCCGCGCGTCCAGGCCTGGGATCCTGAAACTGGCACGGCCCGCATCGACCCTGATCAATACGTACGACTCTCGCCCTTCGATGCAGAGGTGCGTCGCCGTATCGGAGACATTTACGAAGACCTGGCCTGGCAGGCACCGTTTTCCGGCATCCTGTTCCACGACGATGCGCTGCTCGGCGATGTCGAGGATGCCAGTCCAGCGGCACGGGCAGCCTACCGCAATGCCGGACTGCCGGACGACCTGCATGTCTTGCGTACCGATCCCGATATGCAGCAACGCTGGTCACGATTCAAGAGCCAGGCCCTGATCGGGCTGACACAGGAACTGACCGAGCGGGTCCGCAAGGTACGCGGACCTCATATACAGACGGCACGCAACCTGTTCGCCCTGCCGATCCTCGATCCAGCCAGCGAAACCTGGTTCGCGCAGAACCTCGACGATTTCCTGGCGGCCTACGACTGGGTCGCACCCATGGCCATGCCGCTGATGGAGAGGATCCCTCCGGCACAGACCAATGCCTGGCTGGATCGGCTGGTGGACGAAGTGGCGAAGCGACCGGGCGCGCTGGCACGCACGGTATTCGAACTGCAGGCAGTGGACTGGCGTGCGCCGGCCGACGCACGGGCACTCGACAGCGCGCAACTGGCACGCTGGATGGAGCGACTGCAAATGCGCGGCGCACTCAACTTCGGGTATTACCCCGATGATTTCGCAACCGACCAGCCGCATCTGGAAACGATACGGCCGGCCCTGTCCCGAGAATGGTATCCGCTGCCATGATAGACCGCCTCCTTGCCCTGCTGATCCTGGTCCTGATGCTGGGCGCGCCCTTCGGTGCGGCCCTGAGCCTGACCGGGGACCTGCTGCTGGCCTTCGTCTTTCTCTATCCGCTGTTCATGTCCGGCATCTGGATATCGGGTGGCCTGTACTTCTGGCTGGTCCGTGAACGCCACTGGACTGTCGGCCCCCAGGCCCAGCCTCCCGAACTGCCCGGCAACCCGCTGATTTCGATCCTGGTGCCCTGCTACAACGAAGGCCGGCATGTCATCGAAACGCTTTCCGCTGCCCTCGCCCAGCGCTACCCGCACATCGAGGTCATCGCCATCAACGATGGTTCCAGCGACGACACCGGTGCCATCCTGGATACCCTGCTGGAGCAGGATGACCGGCTTCGGGTCATCCACCTGGCCGAGAACCAGGGCAAGGCCATGGCATTGCGCATGGGCGCGCTGGCGGCACGCAGCGACTATCTGGTCTGCATCGACGGCGACGCCATGCTGGATCCCGATGCGGCTGCCTACCTGGTCGCCCCCATGCTCGAGAACTCGCGGGTCGCGGCGGTCACCGGCAACCCGCGCGTGCGCACCCGTTCCACGCTGATCGGCCGTATCCAGGTGGGAGAGTTTTCGTCGATTATCGGCCTGATCAAGCGCACCCAGCGGGTCTACGGCCAGGTATTCACCGTCTCCGGCGTGGTCGCAGCCTTCCATCGGCGCGCCCTGCAGCGGGTCGGCTACTGGAGTACCGACATGGTCACCGAAGACATCGACATCAGCTGGAAACTGCAACTGGATCACGGAGCCATTTTCTATGAACCCCGCGCCCTGTGCTGGATACTCATGCCCGAAACCGTGCGCGGACTCTGGAAGCAGCGCCTGCGCTGGGCCCAGGGCGGTGCCGAGGTATTCGTCAAGAATATGCGCGGCATCTGGCGCTGGCGCTGGCGTCGCATGTGGCCGCTGATGGTGGAGTATTGTCTGTCGGTCCTCTGGGCCTTTTCCCTGGCACTGTCGATCCTGCTCTGGCTGCTGGGCCAGGTCGTCGAACTGCCGCCGCACGTGCGCGTCGAGAGCCTGGCACCGCCCGCCTTCACCGGGCTGGTACTGGCCATGGCCTGCCTGATCCAGTGCGGCATCAGTCTGCTGATCGACCGCCGCTACGAACCGCGCCTCGGGCGTACGCTCTTCTGGATTATCTGGTACCCGCTGGCCTACTGGATGATCACGCTCCTGACCACGCTGGTCAGCTTCCCCAAGGTCATGCTCCGGCTCCGACGCACGCGTGCGCGCTGGGTGAGCCCGGATCGTGGCATCGATACCATGGACCGGAAATGATCATTGCCTCACAACGCAATCGACTGGCGCATGCCATCGACTTCACCCTGACGCTGGCAGCCTGGTGGGTGCTGCTGTACCTGTTGCTGCATGGATTGATCAAGGTATCGTCCGACGGCCTGGATAGCGCGCTGCCACGCCTCTACCTGACCGACTGGTCTGCCGCCGGCACCCTGGGCGGCTATCTGGCGACGGGATTGCTCAATGCGCTGCTGCTGTTCAGTTGGGCACGCTACAACCAGCGTCGCTTCGAGCGCGCCGCCCGGCGTGGGGCATTCAAACCTGTGCGCCCGGAAGAGCTATGCCGCAAATTCATCCTGACCGAACGTCAATACAAAAAACTTCATGCAGCACGCAAGGTCGTATTTGCACATGACGCCCGGGGACGGATCGTGGATATGGATACCTAAAATATGACGCTGCCATGGTAACCATGGACTTGCAAAACCTGGATTTCACGAAAATTCGGATCCCGTTGAAAAATAACGGCACGAATGCTGAAAAGCATAGTCCAGACCCGATTTCGAAATAAAAAAGCCGGCTCCCGAACCTCGGGAACCGGCTGCGTGACGCCTTGACGCCTGTCACCCGCCACATCAGGCAGGCGACAGCTCAGTCATATCAAAGAATCTCGATCTTCGTGGCTTGAGGGCCCTTCTGTCCAACGGCTGCCACGAAGGACACGCGCTGGTTTTCTTCAAGCGTCTTGTGGCCGGAGCCCTGAATCTCGGAATAATGTGCGAAGAGGTCCTTGCCACCGGATTCGGGCATGATGAAACCAAAGCCCTTTTCGTTGTTGAACCACTTCACAATGCCGATTTCTGTTTTCAAAATATACTTCCTTGGTCAAAAAAATGATAAGAAATTTCCTGAGAGGAAACTTCCATGTGCCCGTTGCGGGCGAATGGCATGCGTTGTCCGCTGCCGGTTATCGCCTGTACGTCCGTTTTGCGGGTGCGGCGCGATCTTTATTGAGATGCCTGAAAGTGATGCGTCCCTTGGTCAAGTCGTAAGGCGACATTTCAAGCGAAACATTATCTCCAGCCAGAATGCGAATATGGTGCTTGCGCATCTTGCCACCGGTATAGGCAATAACTTTGTGGCCATTCTCGAGCGTAACCCGAAAACGTGAATCGGGCAAAACTTCGTCAACGACACCAGACATGGCAATCAGTTCTTCTTTGCTCATGCCGACAACCTGCCCTTGCGCGCAGCAGGCTGCGAACGGGTACGGATATAACTGAATGCTTCGGTCTTGGCGAAACGGACTGCGGCTTCGGCCGAGTCGAAAAACGGCGTGAACCGCATAAGACGATCCTGAGTCATGCTGGAGTGACCACTGCGAATCGATACCGAGGCGATATAGCGCCCGGCATGGTCACGACGAACCAGGGGTGAAACCAGGTACTTGCCGACCTGTATGGATGGATACATAAAAACCTTCGATGTCGGTTCAAACACCAGACATCAGCTAAAACGGGTAACAATGACTGCGCACAAGCGCATGCGGCTGAACTCTATCTGCGGCTGGCCTGCAGGGATATTCGCTGCAGGCGAGGGGCTACCGGGAGACTGGAGCCGAAAGTACGGCAATCCGGCAAGGAAGGAGAACAAGTTTACGGGCGGTGCGTTTCTAATGAATCATATGTGCACACCCGTGCAACATCCTACAATAGTACCACATCATATTAAAAGCGCAACCCCTATGCAAACACACCACATTAACACGCTGATCAGCCTGCTCAAGATATTCGATGCCAACTACTTCGATCATGCCCATGAGTCCCGGCTCAAGGGGCTCAATCCCAACGACAGGCAGGATCTGTCGACCGCTTGCGACATATTCCTGCAGGCAGAGTATCTGGCCTTCTCCGACAGGGAACGACTGGACTTCATCGCCATCACCGGGTTTTACCTTGAGCAACCGGGCTGCGATTTTGACGATCTGTTCGCAAACCTGGCACTGGTCTTTGGCGAAGAAATCCGTGATCAACGCGCATTCATGGGGCATCTCCTGGCCATCATCCAGGCTTACGAAGCCACACACGCCTGACGCAGGACATACCCCGTCGTCTGGCCTGTCCGGGCCGATCCCCGATCACAAAACTGTCATATCGCCCCCATAGACTGCATCCTTTGCGCATCGCGCGCCCCTCTCCTCCTTTCCCGAACAAGGACCTGCGATGAACCAAGGAATGTGTTTTACCCTGACTGCCGGCCTGCTGGCCCTGAGCTGCACGGCCCAGGCCGACAACCTCCCGGCGCTGGAGCAGGCCGCCCGCGCCGAAGGCACGGTCAACAGCGTAGGCATGCCCGACAGTTGGGCCAACTGGAAAGACACCTGGGCCGACCTGAATAAGCTCTACGGTCTGGCACATACAGATACCGACATGAGTTCGGCGCAGGAAATCGCCAAGTTCGCCGCTGAGAAGGATGACGCCACCGCCGACATCGGCGATGTCGGTGCCTCCTTCGGCCCGATCGCGGTACAGCAGGGCGTGACGCAGCCCTTCAAGCCCTCGACCTGGGCGCAGATTCCGGACTGGGCCAAGGATGCCGACGGTCACTGGATGCTGGCCTATACCGGCACCATCGCCTTCATCGTCAACAAACAACTGGTCCAGAATGCGCCCCGCAGCTGGGCCGATCTGCGTACCGGCAGCTACAAGGTCTCGGCCGGCGACGTCAGCAAGGCCGCGCAGGCCGTCAACGGCGTACTGGCAGCCGCTGTCGCACTGGGCGGCAATGAGTCCGACGTCAAGCCCGCACTGGACCTGTATGCCGACCTGGCGCGCCAGGGCCGCCTGTCACTGGCCAACCCGACGATCCAGACGCTGGAGAAAGGCGAAATCGAAGTAGGCGTGGTCTGGGATTTCAATGGCCTGAACTACCGCGACCAGATCGACCGCGAACGCTTCGAGGTCATCATCCCCTCGGATGGCTCCATCACCTCCGGCTATACCACGATCATCAACAAGTGGGCCAGGCATCCCAATGCTGCCAAGCTGACACGCGAGTACATCCTCTCCGATGCCGGCCAGATCAACCTGGCCAAGGGACATGCCCGTCCGATCCGGGCTGAACACCTGAACCTGCCCGCCGATGTGCAGGCCAGGCTGCTGCCGCAGGAACAATACGCCAAGGCCCAGCCGATCCGTGATGCCGCCGCCTGGGAAGTGACCTCCAAGGCCCTGCCGCGACTGTGGCAGGAACAGGTCATCCTGCACATGAAATGAAAAAACCGGCACTTTCCGGCAAGGGCTGGGCAGTTCTCTGCATACTGCCCTTTGGTCTTTTCTTTGCCGTGTTCCAGCTCGCACCGCTGGCCTGGGTCGTGCTGCACGGCTTTGCCGGCCCACAGGGCTGGGGGCTGGACAATTTCCGCGAGATACTGGCCTCGGCCTTCTACCGGCAGGCGATCCGGCACAGCCTGGAAATCGCCTTCTGGTCCAGCCTGATCGGGCTGCTGATTGCCCTGCAGGGCTGCCATTCACTGCGCCGCTCGGGGGGCCGCCTGCGCGACGCCGTGCTGTCGCTGTCGAACATGGCCAGCAATTTCACCGGCGTGCCGCTGGCCTTCGCCTTCATCATCCTGCTGGGTTTCAATGGTGCACTGACGCTGCTGCTCAAGCAGTGGGGCTGGATAGAGGATTTCAACCTCTACTCCAAGACCGGCCTGATCGTGCTCTATACCTATTTCCAGATCCCGCTGGGCATCCTGCTGCTGTACCCGGCCTTCGACGCCCTGCGCGAAGACTGGCACGAGTCGGCCGCCCTGTTGGGGGCCGGCCCGTGGCAATACTGGCGCCACATCGGCCTGCCCGTGCTGGCACCGGCGCTACTGGGAACCTTCGTGATCCTGCTGGCCAACGCGCTGGGCGCCTACGCCACGGTGTATGCGCTGACCACAGGCAATTTCAACATCCTGCCGATCCGCATCGCCTCGCTGGTGGCCGGCGACCTGTTCCTTGATCCCAACATGGCCAGTGCGCTGGCGCTGTGCCTGGTCGGCCTGATGGCGCTGATCACGCTGGTGCACCAGTGGCTGCTGCGCAGGAGCCACCATGCCATCCATTGAACATCCGTCCGCAGGGGCATCTGCACCACCGGCCCGCCCGGATCTGTCCCGCACCCGCCCGCTGCGCCCGTCCGTCCCCTGGCTGCACCGCATCATCGTGCTGATGCTGCTGACCATGCTGATGCTGCCGGTGCTGGGCACCTTGCTGTATTCGCTCTCGACGTCCTGGTCCGCCACCATCCTGCCCAGCGGGCTGACTTTCAAGTGGTATATCGCCCTGTGGTCCGACACCCGGTTCCTGGCTGCGTTCGGCCGGTCACTGCTGGTCTGCCTGGGCGCACTGGCGGTGTCGCTGTGCCTGATCCTGCCACTGATGCTGGCGATCCACAGCCACTTTCCACGACTGGACCGCTGGATGAACATCCTGATCCTGCTGCCCTTTGCCATTCCACCCGTGGTGTCATCGGTCGGGTTGATGCAGCTTTTTTCGGGCGGACCACTGCCGCTGGCCGGCACGCCCTGGATACTGATCGGCTGCTTTTTCACCATTGCCCTGCCCTTTATCTACCGCACACTGAGCAACAGTCTGCAGGCCATCCAATTGCAGGACCTGCTCGATGCCGCGCACCTGCTGGGTGCCAGCACCTGGCGCGCCGCCTGGCTGGTGGTACTGCCCAACCTGCGCACCGGACTGATGATTTCGGTCTTCCTGTCGTTCAGTTTCCTGTTCGGTGAGTTCGTCTTCGCCAATCTGCTGGCAGGCAGCCGCTACGAAACCCTGCAGGTCTATCTGTACAACATGCGCAACGACAGCGGTCACTTCACCAGCGCGCTGGTGATTTCATATTTCGCTTTCGTGGTGCTGGTCACCTGGGCTGCCCGCAGACTGAACAAGGACACGGTATGAGTTATCTGCTGCTGCAGGACCTGGACAAGCGCTACGGTGCCACCCCGGTATTCAGCCAAATCGAATGCCGCATCGCACAGGGAGAATTCATCACCCTGCTGGGCCCCTCCGGCTGCGGCAAGTCCACGCTGCTGCGCTGCATCGCCGGCCTGGCTGAAGTGGACCGGGGCCGGATCATGCTGGACGGCGAAAACATCACACACCTGCCGCCACAGCAACGACATATCGGCATGGTCTTCCAGCACTATGCGCTGTTTCCGAACATGACGGTCGCGCAGAACGTCGCGTTCGGGCTGCGCATGCAACAGACGCCCGCACATGAAACCACCCGGCGCGTCGGAGAAATGCTGGCACTGGTCGAGTTGCAAGACTATGCCGACCGCTACCCCCGTCAGTTGTCGGGCGGACAATGCCAGCGTGTGGCACTGGCACGTTCACTGGTCACCCGCCCGCGCCTCTTGCTGCTGGATGAGCCCCTGTCGGCACTGGATGCCCGCATCCGACGTCATCTACGCGAGCAGATCCGGCGCATCCAGCGCGAGCTGCAACTGACCACGATCTTCGTCACGCACGACCAGGAAGAGGCCCTGGCCCTGTCGGACCGCATCCTGCTGATGGACAAGGGCAGCATCGTGCAGAACGCCGATGCCGAAACGCTTTATACCGCACCGGTCAATACCTTTGCCGCCGGCTTCATCGGTCACTACAACCTGCTGGATCCGGATGCCGCCAGCCGGCTGCTGGGCGAGATCCGCACCCGCGCGGCCGCCATCCGGCCCGAAACCATCCGCTTTGCCGATGCAGGCATCGAGGGCATGGTGCGCCAGCGCAGCCTGCTGGGCAACGTGGTGCGCTACCAGGTCGAGGCGCGGGGCGTGACGCTGCAGGTCGATGCGCTCAACCGCAGCAGTGCCGACCTGCTGCCTGCAGGCTCGAGCGTACTGTTGCAGATCGATCCTGCCGCCGTGCTGGAGCTGGATTGAGCCGCATCGTCAAACCGTCAGGGCCTGCCAGTTGCCTTCGAGCATATCGAGGGTCGGCGCTGCCGAGTGCTTCGGCCCTGGCTTGAAGGGCGCGCCAAAGGTGTCGCAGTCGGTCAGTGACATGCCTCCTTCCGACCAGGTCCGCCGGGTGCCGGCCAGCAGGACATGGGGAATCGTGATACCAAGTGCCGCAATGGCTCCGTTCAGCGACTGTGTGGCATCGGGCCGATCGATGGCCGCCGCCAGCAGCACTGAATAGGCAAACCGGCAATCACCCGGAGCCTGTCCATCATCCAGTGCATTGCGCACGGCCAGGAAACCATCCGGGGGGCATTCGCTGCATTTGCTCGGCCCAGGAGCCCATCCAGCCGCACCACAAAACTCCCATGCTCGAGACACTGCCTCGGTATCGGGAGAGGCGTGCGTCCAGCGGCGATGGGATTTTTCGTTCCAGCCGATCTGCCCAAACCGGACATAGGTCTGGTTGGGCGAGCCGGTTTGCGTCTGGTCGAATTGCGTCATGCGAACCGAGGTACGGCCCCGATCGGAGGACAGCAATGGCGTCAGTGCGGGCACGAGACGCTGCCAGACGGCATATTCCCAGATTCTGGGTGCATCGGGTGCGGCCAGTAAAAGGCAGACATCATATTGACGTGTGCGGTACGCATGCATGGAAATGTCTTTGCCCTGAGCGAGCAGGGTGTATGTGGAAGATACCCAGGATGTATCGATCGCCAGAACGGATCAGGACTGAATCATCGACTCGAAGCGTTCGTGGAACTCTTCCTTGACCGCATCCATATCGTCGAACAGCGCCGGCAACTCCGACAGGCGCCCCTGGCTGGCCAGATCGACCGCCGTATCGATCTGCTTCAACAGCCGGTCCATCCCTGCCGTGTAGTCCTGCATGTCCTTGCTGTCGGCAGCCTCACCATAGATGGAACGCGGCGTCTGCGTGCGGGCCTCGGCGGCGGCGGCCTTCATCTCGTGGAGGCTGCCCAGCAGCGTCTGCAGGTCCTCTGCCTTGAGAGCCGCCTTGTAGCTGCGCTGGATCTGCTTCATGTTGGTCTGCAGGCTGCGCGCCTGTGAATCATTGCCCAGCCCGTAGTGGCCCAGCGCCATCAGGCCGGCCACCACGGCCACAATCGCAATGAGGGCAGAAACGGTGTACTTGTTCATGTCGGAATACCGGATGCAGCAATCAGAAACAGCCGATAGTAACGTGATTCGCAGGGGTCTTGCGGCAATCCATGCGCCACGGCGACAGATCCCCGCCGTTTCGGTAAAGTTATTACCATCCAACACAAGACCATAACAATTCCGCACAGCCGTACTGCCGCAAAACAGCCAGGAGACCTATGCAGCCGTTCAAAGACACCCAGCCCTCCCTGAATCACTGGCAGCAAGGCTACGGCCTGATCCAGCACACGCCTGAGACCATCGAGCGCGTGACCGGCCTGATCGCCCTTGGCGTGGAAACCGGCCGATTCACCAGCGCCGACACCGCCTGGCGCATGCTGGCTGCCGCCGACCGACTGGCCAGTGCCGCCATGTGGACGGTAGTTCACATGACCTATGCGCAGCGGGTCAGGCTGTCAGGCGAACCGTTGCGGGCAGAAGACTTCAAGCCGACGCCCGAGGGCCATACCGGCGGCGCACTCAACATGGTGCCGGCCTTCGTCGGTTATCTGCTGGCCAATGCCCTGAGCGGTACCACGCGTGGCTGGCTGATGGGCCAGGGCCATTGCGTGGCAGCCATCGAAGCCGTCAATGCGCTGACCGGCGATGTTTCCGACGCACAGCGTGGTCGTTACGATCGCACCGAGCGCGGCCTGTCGCAATTGGCAGCGGATTTCTACTCCTATGCCGTCGATGCCCATGGCCGCCCTGCCGTGCCACTGGGCAGCCATGCCGGCCCGAATACGGCAGGCGCGATATCGGAAGGCGGCTACCTGGGCTTTGCCTCGCTGCAATACATCCATATGCCGCTGCCCGGCGAAAGCCTGGTGGCCTTCCTGAGCGACGGAGCCTTCGAGGAACAACGCGGCTCGGACTGGGCCACGCGCTGGTGGCGCGCCGAAGACAGCGGCCTGTCGGTGCCGGTCATGATCCTGAATGGCCGACGCATCGAGGAACGCACGCAGATCGCCCAGGAAGGCGGTGCCCCCTGGCTGGCGGCACAGATGCACAGTCATGGGTTCGACCCCGTCATCATCGATGGCCGTGATCCGGCCGCATTCGCCTGGGCCATTCTCCAGGCCGAAAACGGATTGCAGGCCTTTGCTGCCGATCCTGGCCGATGCTACCCGGCCAGGCTGCCCTATGTCATTGCCGATACGGTCAAAGGCTACGGTTTTCCGGGAGCGGACACCAACGCCGCGCACAACCTGCCGCTGGGCGGCAACCCCCATGCCAGCGCCCAGGCCCGCGACACATTCAACGACGCTGCCCGCAAACTGTTCGTGCCGGCCGACATGCTGGATCATGCGGTCCAGACACTGTCCGTACATGCAGCCCAGCAACGCGCACCGGAAAGCCGCCATCCGCTGGCCGACCGTCACCCCCAGGCCCCATCCCTGCCCGAACCGGCATGGGTGGCAGCCGACGGCACGCCCGGCTGCGCCATGCAGGATCTGGATCGCTGGTTCGTGCAACTGGTCGAGTCCAATCCGGGCCTGCGGCCCCGGGTCGGCAACCCGGACGAACTGGCCAGCAACCAGATGGGCCAGACGCTGGCGCACCTGAAACACCGGGTCAACGAGCCCGAGCCCGGCATCGCCGAATCGGTGCAGGGAGCCATCATCACGGCACTGAACGAGGAAGCCGTGGCCGCCGCAGCATTGGGTAACAAGGCGGGGCTGAACCTCATCGTCAGCTACGAAGCCTTTGCCATGAAAATGCTGGGCGAGCTGCGCCAGGACATCATTTTTGCCCGCCACCAGCGGGATCTCGGGCAGACACCGGGCTGGATCGGCGTGCCGCTGGTCGTGACCTCGCATACCTGGGAGAATGCCAAGAACGAGCAGTCCCACCAGGACCCGGCCATTGGCGAGGCGCTGCTCGGCGAAATGTCCGACACCGCACGCGTACTGTTTCCCGTGGACTCCAACAGTGCCATGGCCGCCCTGCGCGATATCTATGCCGGACGCGGCCAGGTGGCCTGCCTGGTCGTCTCCAAGCGCAACCTGCCCCAGCGGCTCGATGCCAACGCCGCACAGGCCCTGGTCCGGGAAGGAGCTGCACATGTCGTGGGCATCCCTGACCAGGCACAGGTACAACTGGTGGCCATCGGTGCCTATCAGCTCGATGAGGCCATCAAGGCCCACGGGCGACTGTCGCGCCAGGGAATATCTGCCTGCGTCACGGTCATTCTCGAACCGGGCCGCCTGCGTATTCCACGCGATGCCATCGAAGCGGAGTTCGTGCTCGGCGACGCGGCGCTGGCGACCCTCTTTCCTGCCGGACTGCCGCGCATACTGCTCTGCCACACCCGGCCCGAACCCATGCTGGGCGTGCTGCGTCGCATCGACAATGGCCCGACAGGCACCACCGCGCTGGGCTACATCAGCCGGGGCGGCACGCTCGATACGGCGGGCCTGCTGTTCGCCAACCGCTGCACTTGGGCGCATGCCGTCGATGCCGCCGTCACACTGGCCGGACTGCCACGAGACAGGCTGCTGACAACCCGCGAGCGCGCCGCGCTCGACGGCAAGGGCCATCCCTCCGATCTCGACGCCCCCGAACAGGAGCCCGCATCATGCTGACATTACGCTCACTCGGCGGGGCCGGTACCGTCACCGGCTCCAAACACCTCCTGTCCAGCGGCGATCACCGCCTGCTGGTCGATTGCGGCCTCTTCCAGGGGCTGAAGAACCTGCGCGAACAGAACTGGGCTCCGTTGCCAGTACAGGCCGGCAATATCGATGCCGTGGTACTGACGCATGCCCACCTGGACCATTCCGGTTATCTGCCGCGCCTGGTACGCGACGGTTTCAGGGGGCCGATCGTCTCGACCGAAGCCACGCGTGACGTAGCCGAACTGATCCTCAGGGATAGCGGCCACCTGCAGGAAAAAGATGCCGAATACGCCAACCGCAAGGGCTTTTCCAGGCACAGCCCGGCACTGCCGCTCTACGGCGTGCACGATGCCGAACATGCGATGTCATTCTTTCGCACCGCACCGCTGCACCAGAGCGTACCCCTGCCCGGGGGGGCCACGCTGCAACTGCGGCGGGCCGGCCACATCCTGGGCGCAGCCTCGGCCGAAATCCGCTGGGCAGGCCGCACCATCGTCTTCTCCGGCGATCTGGGCCGATACGGCGACCCGGTGATGGTCGATCCCGAACCTGTGCCCGAGGCCGACTACATCGTCATCGAATCCACCTATGGCAATCGCCTGCATGACCATGCCGATCCGGCAACTGCCCTGGGCGATGTCATCGAACGTACCGCGAGTCGCGGCGGCACCACCGTGATCCCGGCCTTCGCCGTGGGGCGGGCACAGGCGCTGCTGTATTACCTGTGGCAGCTCAAGCAGAGCGGTCGCCTGCGCAATATCCCGGTCTATCTCGACAGCCCAATGGCCACCAGTGCCAGCGAACTGCTGTGCCGCCACCACGAGGACCACCGGCTATCGGCCGGCACCTGCGCCCAGGCCTGCGGCGTGGCAACCTATGTCCGCACCGTGGAAGAATCCAAGGCGTTGTCGGCCAACGCCTATCCCAAGGTCATCATCTCGGCCAGCGGCATGGCCACGGGCGGACGAGTGCTGCATCACCTGGTCGCCTTCGCGCAGGATCATCGCAATACCGTACTGTTCTCGGGTTTCCAGGCCGCCGGTACACGCGGACGCGACATGCTGCAGGGTGCCCGCGAGATCCGCATGTTCGGCCAGTGGATTCCGGTCAGGGCCGAGGTCTCCGAGTTGCCCATGCTGTCGGCCCATGCCGATGCGGCAGAACTGATGCGCTGGCTGTCCGGATTCAGGCGCGCCCCACAACGCGTCTTCATCGTCCATGGCGAACCGGAGGCCGCCGAGGCACTGCGCATGCGCATCGGCCGCGAACTCGGCTGGGATGCTGCAGTACCACGCCAGGATCAGGCCTTCACTCTGTAGGCAACGACAGCCATGCCTGTACGCCGGTATACCTTGGTATACCGGCGCCATCCCTGCGCATGACACGGATACGCCACCGGATACTGGTGCCGCCACGGCCCCGGTTCCTATAATTTGCCGGCCGGACCGCTCCGGCGCGGGCTGTCCTCCCACACCGGCCGACAGCCCATCCCTCCCTCACCCGCTCCTGCGGCAGCTGCCCGGCACGCTGCCGGTGGATGCGCGTGCCCTGCCGCCGCGCATGGCCGCCCCCAGGCGTTCATGAAGGCGTCATGACCCGCCCGCAGAATCCCCATCCGGAGATCGCTGCGCCCAGATCGACAGGAAAGGAATCCATGAACCGCGAACATCTCCTGGCTGCCGTCCGCGCCACCCTCAAGCACAGCGATGCCGCAGCCTTCGCACGCATTTTCGACCAGGTACAGTGTGCCGATCTGGCAGAAGCGCTGTCCGACCTGGAGCCTGAACAACTGGCCCTGCTGCTGTGCTGGCTGGCCCCTGCCCGACGGGCACGCCTGTTCGAACACCTGCCCGACTTCGAGCAGGACCTGCTGCTGCCCATCCTGCACCACCAGATCATCGCCGACATGTTCAAGGCGCTGCCCTCCGACGAACAGGCCGACCTGTACAACCGGCTGGATACCGACACCCAGTCCCGATTGCTGCCGTCCCTGACCCAGGGCGACCGCGATGGCCTGCTCAGGCTGGCAGCCTACCCGGAAGGCTCGGCCGGCTCACTGACCGCCTCCGACTACGCCGCGGTCAACGCCGGCATGACTGCGGCCGAAGCGCTGGCAGCGCTTCGCACCAGCGCGCCCGACAAGGAAACCATCTATGTCATCTATGTGCTCGACCCCGAAGGACACCTGCAGGGCACGCTATCGTTGCGCGAGCTGGTGCTGGCACAGCCCCAGGCCCGCATCGCCGATCTGATGCGGCCACATCCGGTCTTCGTGCGTGCAGAATGGCCAGCCCGCCAGGCGGCCGAACTGATCCGCCGCCACGGCCTGCTGGCGCTGCCCGTCATCAATGGTGGGGAACGCATGATCGGCATCGTGACCGTCGATGACGCCATGACCCTGGAAAAGGAAGAAGATGCCACTCAGTTGACCCGCTTCGGCGGGGTCGCTGCCATGCAGGGCGATGACCTGGACCTGCGGACGTCCCCATTCCGCCAGCTGTTTCAGGTGCGCGCTTTCTGGCTGGTGATCCTGACCTGCTTCGGCATCCTGACCAGCACCTATATCGCCGCCCAGACCGAAATGCTGGAGCAGATCATCATCCTGGCTGCCTTCATCGCGCCCATCATCGATACCGGCGGCAATACCGGCAGCCAGGCAGCCACCCTGGTGATCCGATCGATGGCACTGGGCGATTTCCGGCTGCGCTGGCGCGACATGTGGTTCGTGATCCGGCGCGAACTGCCAGTGGCACTGGCGCTGGGCATCGCCATCGCCGTGCTCGAAAGCATACTGGCCTACTTCAGCAAGGGCGTACAGGGCGAGGTCCTGCTGGTGGTTGGCCTGGCCATGCTGCTGTGCACCGTGCTGGGCAGCCTCATCGGCGCGCTGCTGCCATTTGCTGCACGTAAAATGGGTACCGACCCGGCCACGCTGAGCGCGCCGCTGATCACCTCCATCATGGACCTGGTCGGCGTGGTCATCTACTTCGGCCTGGCCTACGCCTTTCTTGGAGACATGCTGGCACCTGCCCCCCTGGGCCAGTAGACACTTGAACACATGAAAAGCCTCGAATACATCAACCTGCTCTCCCTGACCGACACGCTCGTCAGCCTGACTGCCGCCTTCATCCTGGGCGGCCTGATCGGCATCGAACGCCAGATCCGCCAGCGCACGGCCGGACTGCGCACCAACGTGCTGGTCTGCACCGGCGCAGCACTCTTCGTGGACGTCGGCGTCAGCTACTACACACTGCACGGAGGCAATACCAGCCCGGTGCACGTGATTGCCTATGTTGTCTCGGGTGTGGGATTCCTGGGGGCCGGCGTCATCATGCGCGAGGGTGGCAGCGTGCGCGGCATCAATACCGCCGCCACGCTCTGGGGTTCGGCCGCCGTCGGCTGCGCAGCAGGTGCTGATCTGCTGCTGGAAGCCATCGTCGGTGCCCTGTTCGTGCTGGCTGCCAACACGCTGCTGCGCCCGGCCGTCAACCGCATCAACCGACAGCCGATCGACACCCAGGACATGGAGGCAACCTACATCATCTATGCCATCGCCGAACGCGAGCGCCGCAAGGAAGCCCTGCACCTGATCGAATCGACCTTCGATACTGCCGGCATCCCGCTGCGCGACATCGAGGTCCGGGCCTTCGGCGAACAGGAAATCGAGATCGAGGCCGCGCTGCTGCCAACCTCGATCGGCGGCAACGAACTGGATCCCCTGCTGGCGAAACTGCGCCGCAACAGCGGCATCCGCCAGGCGTTCTGGAGCGCCAGCACCACGGAATAGCGTCTGTCCGCCGAACGACATGAGGAACCTTGCCGATGATCCTGAAGACCGTCGCACTGCTTGCCCTGATGGCAGCCATCTTCGTGGCCGATACCCTGACCCGCTATGAAATCGCGGTCGCGGTGTTCTATATCCTGGCCATACTCGCCGCCTCCGCGCTGCTGCCGGTCAGGACCACGCGCCTGCTGACCGCCCTGGCCGTGCTGCTCACCCTGGCCAGCTTTGCGCTGACCCGTTCCGGTGCCTACGATACCGGCCTGGTCAATCTGGCCATCAGCCTGCTGGCCATCGGCATCACCGCCCACCTGGCACTCAAGGCCGTGGCGGCGCGTGCCGCCGCCGAACGGACGCAGAACAGACTGTTCCACATCGCCCGCGCCACCAGCCTGGGCGAAATGGCTGCGTCTATCGCCCATGAGGTCAACCAGCCACTGGCCGCCATCGCCACCAGCGCCAGCGCATGCCAGCGCTGGCTCGACCAGACGCCGCCCAATCTCGACCGGGCACGCCAGGCGGCCCGGCGCATGGAAGACGACGCCCATCGCGCCAGTGAAGTGATTGCCCGCATCCGTGCCGTCACCCAGGCCCGCAAGACCGCCCCCCAGGCCATCGCTCCGGCACATGCCATACACGAGACCCTGGCGCTGTACACGCATGAGCTCGAACATGAGCAGATACGCCTGCTGCTCGACCTTCCCGACAGCCTGCCTGCCGTGCACGCCGACCCCATACTGCTGCAACAGGTGCTGGGCAATCTGGTCGGCAACGCCCTCGACGCGCTGCGCCAGGTGCCTCCCGCCGAACGCACGCTGCGCATCGCCGTGCATGCCGGCGGCAACGGCTTTGCCGAATTCACGGTGGAGGACAGCGGCAGCGGCTTTGCCCCCGGCGACGCGACACAGTTATTCGACCCTTTCTGGACCACCAGGGACAACGGTGCCGGACTGGGCCTGTCCATCGCCCGCTCCATCGTCACCGCACACGGCGGCGAGATCGCCGCGCACCCGGCTCCGGGCCGGGGTGCCCGGCTGGTCTTTTGGCTGCCGGTAGGCAAAAAGGCTTCCCATGACTGACCTGCCTGTCGTTCACATCGTCGATGACGATCCTTCGGTGCGTGCCGCGCTGGAAGACCTGCTGGCCTCGGTCGGCATCGAGGCACAGGCCGACGCCTCTGTCGCCGCATTCATGGCCCGTCCCCGCAGTGGACGACCGGCCTGCCTGGTACTGGACATCCGCATGCCGGGCCAGAGCGGCATGGACTTCCATCGCAACATGGTGCGCCAGGGCGGCACCCTGCCCGTCATTTTCATTACAGGGCACGGCGATATCGCCATGGGTGTCGAGGCCATGAAAAATGGCGCTGTCGAATTTCTGACCAAGCCCTTTCGCGAACAGGACCTGCTCGATGCCATCCAGCGCGCCCTCGACCTGGACCACCGACAACGCACCGAAGCCGCCGGACATCATGCCCTGCAGCATCTGGCTGCCACCCTGACGCAGGGTGAACTGGCCGTGGCGCGACTGGTCGTGCAGGGACTGCTCAACAAGCAGATCGCTGATCGGCTCCACGTCAGCGAGATCACCGTCAAGGTACGCCGCCGACATGCCATGGACAAGCTCGGGGCACAGAATCTGGCCGAATTCGTCAGGATCATGGACAGGATAGACGCCCTACCGAATAGTTGCGATGGATCAACAGATTTGCAGAACACATAAAAACAAATTGCATTTCCATTTATACTTCTGCATCGACGACCTCCTCATGTCGCGCGCCGATTTCGACGCCCCCTGAAGGCCGCCTGCCTGTCCAGGAATCGAAGCCATGTTGATCCCTTTTCTCATCATGCTGCGCGAAGGTATCGAGGCCGCGCTCATCGTCGGCATCATTGCCAGCTATCTCGTCCAGAGCGGACGACGCCACCTGATTCCGGTCGTCTGGATCGGTGTACTGCTGGCGGCCGCCCTCTCGCTGTTCGCCGGCGCTGCGCTGCAGTGGCTGTCTGCAGAGTTCCCCCAGAAGCAGCAGGAGTTCTTCGAAGGCGTGGTCGGGCTGGTGGCCGTGGCCATGCTCACCTCCATGGTGTTCTGGATGAAAAAAAGCGCGCGCACACTCAAGCGCAGGCTGCAGGACTCGGTCGAACACGCAGTACACGACCACCCAGGCAGCGGCCAGGGCTGGGCGCTGATCGGCATGGTCTTCCTGGCCGTGGCGCGCGAGGGGCTGGAATCGATCTTCTTCCTGCTGGCCATCTTCCAGCAAAGCCGGGACTGGGCTGCACCGCTGGGTGCGCTGGCCGGCATCCTCGTATCCATCCTGATCGGCTATGGCCTGTACTCGGGCGGCATCCGCCTCGACCTGCGCCGATTTTTCCGCCTGACCGGCATGTTCATCCTGCTGGTGGCGGCCGGCCTGCTGGCCGGCGTGCTGCGCAAGTTCCATGAGGCCGGTGTCTGGAACCACCTGCAACAGGTGGTCTTCGACCTCAACGACACACTGCCCATGGACAGTCCGCTCGGCACGGTGCTGTCCAGCCTGTTCGGCTACCAGGCGGCACCGGTGCTGGGTGAAGTCATTGCCTACGTGGTGTTCCTGGCCATTTCCCTGGCCTGCTTCCTGCGCGCATCCGCGCCCGACACAAGCGCCGGAGCCCCCACTGGCACGGCAATGCCCGCAGCCACGTCCCCCGCGACGTCATCGACAGCCTCCCACGCCTGACGCCACCAGAGCTTCTTTCCCGACCGGACCACGCCCATGTCCTCCTCTTCCAAGCCCTCCATGCCGGCCCTGACCAAGGTCGCCCTGGCCGGCTCGGCGCTGCTCTGCATCGCCGGACTTGCCGCATTCTGGTATGCCTCGGGCAAGGCCCGCGAGCGTGCCCCGCATGACGATGCGCAGCAGGTCACGGTCACTATCCGCGACAACCTGTGCGATCCCGGAGACATCACCGTGCCGGCCGGCCGCACTACCTTTACCATCGTCAACCAGACGCCACGCGCACTCGAATGGGAAATCCTCGATGGCGTGATGGTCGTGGATGAGCGTGAGAATATCGCGCCCGGCTTCTCCCAGACTCTGACCGTCAAGCTGCGGCCCGGTACATTTGCCATTACCTGCGGCCTGCTGAGCAACCCGCGCGGCACGCTGACCGTCACGCCGTCGGCCCAGTCCGAGGCCGACGCCGCCCGCCCGCCCCTGACCGAGTACATCGGCCCGCTGGCCGAATACAAGGTCTACATGGTACTGACAGCAGGCGCTGTCCAGAAGGACGTGCAGCAATTGCAGCAGGCCGTGGCAGACGGCAGCCTCGACGGTGCCCGCCGTGCGACACAGGACGCACATCGCACCTACAAGCGACTGGAACCTGTGGCAGAGCTGTTTGCCGATCTGGACACCCGCCTCAATGCCCGGGCCGATTATTTTGACCAGCGGGAAAACGACCCGGATTTTGCCGGGTTCTACAAGACACGCCACCTGCTTGCCGAGCGTGGCGATATGCCTGCACTACAGGCCGAACTGCCTGCACTGCAGGCAGACGTCGACAGCCTGCGCGCCCGCGTGCGCACCCTGCAGATCAGCCCCGAGCGACTGGCGCAGGCCGGTGCCCGCAGCCTGCGCCGCGCCGCCGGCCATCTGGGTGACAGTACCGGCAGCGCCTCGCAGCAAGCCTGGAGCGACCTGGATCTGGTCAAGGGGACCCGCGACGGCACCCGCAAGATCGCCGCCCTGCTGGAACCCCTGCTGGCCAAGGCCAATCCGGACCTGCAGGCCCGTATCAGCCGCGACCTCGGCACGCTGGATCAGTCACTGGAAGCCTCGCCCGTCGTACCGGCCTCTGTTGCGACAGCACTGAACGCACTGGCCGACGATTTCGACCAGATCAACCCGGCGCTCGGACTCGAGTGAGCCGAGGCCACCACGATCAGGAGCCTGCATGAAAATACGTTCCGTCCCGTTGTCGGATCACAGCCATGACACATCGCCCACCTCCCCGCAACGACGCCACCTGCTGGCAACAATCGGTGCGGGCAGCCTGCTGATCGGTGGCTGCGCGCCGCTGGCGCGCTCCGGCGGGCAAGTCACCGACGCGCCCTACAGCGACCAGTTTCAGGAACGCGTTCCCTACCTGGGCGTGCACCAGGCGGGCGTCACCACACCCCGACCCAGCGCCGGCATGATGGCCTCGTTCTTCGTGCTCGCAGAAGACCGCGCCGGGCTGGAGCGGCTGTTCCGCATCCTGAGCGCGCGCATCGCCTTCCTGACCCAGGGGGGCACCCAGCCACAGCGTGATCCCAAGCTGCCACCGCCCGGATCGGGCATCCTCGGCCCCGATGTGCCCCCCGACAACCTGACCGTGACCGTGTCGGTCGGTACCTCGCTGTTCGACCCGCGCTTTGGCCTGGCCGCCGTCAAGCCGCGTGAACTGCACCAGATGCAGCGCCATCCCAACGATGCACTCGATGCTGCGCTTTGCCACGGCGACCTGTCCATCCAGCTCTGCGCGAATACGCCCGACACCATCATCCACGCCCTGCGCGACATCATCAAGAACACGCCCGACCTGCTGTTGCTGCACTGGAAGCAGGAAGGCAGCGTGCCGCCCATCGCCGAGCGCCCCGGCCAGCCCGCCGAAAGCGCCCGCAATTTCCTGGGTTTTCGCGACGGTTCGGCCAATCCCGATGCCGGGGATGCAGCCCTGATGGATCGTGTGGTCTGGGTTCAGCCCGGCCAGGGCGAACCGGCCTGGGCCGTGGGCGGCACCTACCAGGCGGTACGCATCATCCGTAATTTCGTCGAGCGCTGGGACCGCACGCCACTGCAGGAGCAGGAAGCCATCTTCGGCCGCCAGCGCGACAGCGGCGCGCCGCTCGATGGCGGTGCCACCGAACACGATGTGCCGGATTACCACGCCGATCCCGAAGGTCTGCGTACCCCGATGGACTCGCACATCCGGCTGGCCAACCCGCGCACGCCGGGTTCCGAGGCCAACCTGATGCTGCGCCGGCCATTCAACTATTCGAATGGTGTCACCCGCTCGGGCCAGCTCGACATGGGGCTGCTGTTCATCTGCTACCAGGCCGATCTGGAAAAGGGCTTCATCACGGTACAGAAACGGCTCGACGGCGAGCCCCTGGAGGAATACCTCAAGCCCGTCGGCGGCGGCTTCTTCTTCACGCTGCCCGGCATGCGCACGGCCGATGACTGGCTGGGTCGTTCCCTGATGGAGGCCAGCGCATGATGCCCAGCCCCTTCTGCCTGCGCCCAGGCACCGCGTTGCCCGGCACGACCATCCGCCTGTTTTCCTGTATGACATTCAATCGATAAAAAGGAACGCCCATGAATCCCTTCCGCGCCCGTACACTGGCCATCCTCATCGGCAGTTGCGCCGGTCTCTCCGCCCTGCAGGCCCAGGCTGCCGTCGATCCGCTGCAACTGGTCGAGCCCGTGGCCGAATACAAGATCTACGTTTCCGAAAATGCCGGCCAACTGGTGACCGACACCGAGGCATTCGTGGCCGCCATCAAGGCCAGCGACCTGAACAAGGCCAAGGCTCTGTACGCCCCCACCCGCACCAGCTACGAAAAGATCGAGCCGGTCGCGGAACTGTTCAGCGATCTCGACGGGGCCATCGACTCGCGTGCCGATGACCACGAGCAGGCCGAAAAGGATCCGGGCTTCGGTGGCTTCCACCGCATCGAATACGTGCTGTGGGAACAGAACTCGACCCAGGGTCTGGCCCCCTTCGCCGACCAGTTGCTGACCGACGTGCGCGAGCTGAACGGCCGGCTGGCCGACCTGACCTTCCCGCCCGAAAAGGTGGTGGGCGGGGCTGCCGTGCTGATGGAGGAAGTCGCGGCCACCAAGATCTCCGGCGAGGAAAACCGCTACAGCCATACCGACCTCTGGGACTTCCAGGCCAACTTCGAAGGGGCCTACAAGATCGTCGAGCTGCTGCATCCGCTGATCGTGGCCGAAGACCCCGCCTTTGCGGCCAAGACCGATACCAACTTCAAGACCGTCTTCGATACGCTGGCCAAGTACCGCACGGCGGATGGCGGCTTCGAGAGTTACGACAAGTTGAGCGAACGCGACCGCAAGCTGCTGGCCGGCAAGGTCAACACGCTGGCAGAAGACCTGTCGCAACTGCGCGGCATGCTCGGACTGGACTGATACCCGGCTTAACCACTGACCCATCGGACCTTGCACCCATCGTCCGATGGGACCTCCCTCTCCGCAAGGAACCATCATGAAGCATTCGTTTGCCACGACTGCCGTACCCGCGTGCGTCCGCCTTCTTCCCCTGACGGCACTGTGCGCTGCCCTGCTGCCCCTGGGCGCTGCCCATGCCGAGGCCCCCTCCAGCAGCGTCACCCTTTATGGCGTGATCGATACCGGACTGGCCTACACCCGCATTTCCAACTTCGAAGGCCAGGGCCGCGCCCGCAAGAGCGGCCTGATCAGCGGCGGCCAGGCCGACTCGCTGTGGGGTCTGCGCGGTGCCGAGGATCTGGGCGACGGCCTGAGCGCAACCTTCACACTGGAAAGCGGCTTTGACGCCAATAGCGGCAATGCAGAAGAAGAAGGCCGCCTGTTCAACTATGCTGCCTGGCTCGGCCTGAACCACGCCGACTACGGCGAGCTTCGTTTCGGGCGGCAGAACACGGTGGCGCAACAGGCTGCCTCTGGAGTGGAACTGGCCGGCTGGAAAGATTTCGGCCTGGGCGCGACTTTCAAGGCGGCCGACAACTACCAGTTGTCGAACACGATCAATTACTTCTCGCCTGATTTCGGAGGCCTGAAACTGGGCCTGGGCTATAGCTTCAACGCTGACGAAAGCAGCGACTTCGACAGTGCCCGCCAGGCACGCGAACTGAGCGCAGCCCTGAGCTACGAAGATGGCCCGCTGTATGTGGCGCTCACCTACGACCGCCTGCAACCGAAAGACAGCGGCTCGGTCGGCCTGAACCAGCCTGACGCATGGCAACTTGGGGCCAGCTATGATTTTGGTCCCGTCAAGCTGGCCGGCGGCTGGTCGCGCCAGAAAAACGGCTTCGTCGGCCTGAACGGCGATGAATACGCCAACGCCAATCCCGACCGGCCCGGACTGGGCGGCCTCGGTCCCAACGAATTTGTCGACGGCGGTCGCCTGCAAAGCTGGTATGCCGGCGCCACCATTCCGCTGGGTGGCGGTGACCTGACGCTGCAATGGTCGCTCGCCTCGCCGGACTGGGACTGGCAAGGCAGTGGCGACAAGGCCAAGAACATACAGGTCTACACGATCGGCTATTCGTACAGCCTGTCGCCGCGTACCAGCGTCTACGCCTTCGCCGGGCGGATGAAGAACGCCTCGACCGAAGTCCTGCTCACGCCGGACAACCCGACCACGACACGGGTGGCAGTGGGCCTGACACACGCGTTCTGAGTCAGCCCGATCATTGGGCTGCACTTGACCACGCTCCACCGTCAGTCACGCAACCGCGAGCATGACAGTGGAGCGACCTCGCTCATTCCTGCTTATCGGAGTTGTTTGTGTTCAAGGAGGATTTTGTTTTTATCAAATGAGAAAATGGATTGCCGCCCACTCCTGTCCTGGCAAATAACATAGTCGCCAGCATTTTCATCGCCAGCGTCTCTTATCCCCTGGCACGGGATATTGGATACAGCCCTGGCCACCTGGCACGCAAGTGTTTTCCCTTTTCTGAGAATCAAATGACCATCAGGTGATACGTCCTCACTGGCAACCTTTGGACAATCAGCATCCCACCAGTCAATGCCTTGATGCTGCGCTGGCGGTATGTTTGTCGCTGTACTGCAGCCTGACAATAAAAAAACGACCGCCATGAGCGATCCCGCAATAGCGGTTTGGTGGATGGGTTTCATCATTCAGTTCCTGTTGCCGGCGTGATCTTCGGTCTTAGACCCTTCAATACCCAGCCGCCCGATCCACGCCTGCCGGCAATTCCCCACGCTCGCGAAAGGCCTGCACATGCCGGGCCACAATGGCAGAAGCCGTCTCACGGCTGGTCGGCCCGGAGCAATGCGGCAGGACCGTCACGCCAGGATGCGCCCAATGCCAGCCATCGGCTGGCGGCGGCTCCACCTCGAAAACATCCAGAACTGCGTGCGCCAGATGCCCGGCATCAAGCGCAGCATGCAATGCCGTATCGTCGATGATGGCCCCCCGGGCAAAGTTGATCAACCGGGCACCTCGTGGCAGCCAGCCCAGCCGCTCGGCATCAAGCAGGTGCCGGGTCTGCGGCGTCAAAGGCAACAGGCAGACCAGAATATCGGTCTGCGCCAGCATCTCCCGCAAACCGTCGTCACCGGCAAAGCTCTCCACGCCCTCGATCGACCTGGGGCGACGGCTCCAGCCGCAGACGCGGAAATCTGCCGCACGCAGGCGACGGGCCGCTTCCGTCCCCAGTTCACCCATGCCCAGTATTCCGATCGTACGATGCTGCGGCATGACATAGGGCAGTTCGGCCCAGATCCGCTGTTGCTGCTGCCGGGCATATTCAGGCATGTAGCGATGCAGGTACAGCGTCCAGGCCAGGACGGCCTCGGCCATGTTCGCCGCCAGTTGTGGATCGACCAGCCGCACGATATGCAGCGGACTGTCTCCCAGCGAAGCCACCAGCCGCTCGACACCGGCCCAGACGCTGTGCACCCATTGCAGCGACGGCAAGGCATGCACCTGGGCAGGGTCGGGATTGGCCACGATGGCCACCGTGCAGGTATTGCGCTCCTGCTCGGACAGAGCCGAAAACGACACGATCCGCTCCTGCGGCATGGCCTGCGACAATGCCTGGATCCAGACGGCCTGCTCGGCCGGCCCCGACTGGGACAGGAAAGGGATGGGCGGGTAAGACATGCAACCTCCTGAGTCTGCTCGTCTGGTCATCATAGCCCGCCCACACCCCGGTACTCAAAAAGGGTTACCACCTATTCAGGCAGAATTGAGTGAACTGCTTCATCTCTTGCTCATCTGCCATCCCCAGAATGAGGGTGGTATCGTGGTACGCGGCATTGAACGCCTCGGCAGTGGTGTCGCCGGCAGCGGGTGCCAGGCTCTTGGCATGGGCCAGCGCCAACGCGGCTTTCCGTTCATTGTCTGCCCCCCCCAACTGCTGCAGCAGCGCTGCGCAGAATTGCGAGTCGTTGTAATCCTGCATGAGTTTTGCGTCGGGCCTTGAGTCTCCCCAGGCCAGGGCGGGCAACACCAGCAAGGCAGCACTCGCTACCCAGGTGATCATTGGAATGGAAAATTTCATCAGTCCTCCGTGCATACTGGCATGCCGACTTCCAGTTCGAAATGGCGCGGCCCCACCATCGGCCCCCCCTGATATTCAGGCATCGGGGTATCCTTGATCCGGACATCCAATGTGCAATGCCCTGCACTGACCCGGTACAGATCCGGCCCGATGTATTCAAGACTCTGGATGAGACTCCGGTGAGGCAAAGCCTTCATCACCCCCTGATCCTCAAGGATGGCCTTGAGTTCGACGCTACGCTGGGCCCACGGAGGCAATGCCGCATGGGCATTCGCACAAGACATGCCAAGCAGCATGCCGGCTATCAATAAATTTTTCATGTTCAGCCTGTCGGATATTGACGATGTGATTGTGCAAGCGCGCACAGTCACCTGCAATCACTGAAAATGGGTAATTTTCCATAGCCATTCGATGCTGCCCACGCACTTGGGTATGATGAGGCTGTCGCTTTCTTTCATGGAGCATCGACAGGCATGCTGCGTATTTTCCAGATCCGGCCGGGCCAGGCCTTCCAGGAGCTGACCAGCCTGCCGGCTGCGCCACCTGCCGATGGTTTTCTGTGGCTGGCGGTCGCCCGTGCCGATCTCGAACGGCGGCGCCATGCCCTGCAGGACGATTTGCAGCGCACGGCAGGTCGCACACTGCTTGATCTGCACCTGGCCGATCTCGAAAATCACCAGCAACCGTCGCATTACGACTGCACGGCCGATTACGATATTCTGGTATTCAGACGCCTGGCGGATGCCATGCTCGACGACCTGCCTGCACGGCCGGCCACCGGCACCCGGCCCCAGCAGGAACCCCAGTTGCTGCCGGCCTCGGACATCCAGACCGAGCCGGTCGGCTTCGCCATCTTCGAGCGGGTGCTGCTGAGCGTGCATCCGGACAGCGCCTGCTCAACCCTGGGCGTCGCCATCGAACGCCTGTCGCTACAGGCACAGAGCGAAACCGGCCCGCATGCGACACAGGCAGGCGGCGGGCGTCTGCCGACCTCTGCGGCCGAACTGATGCTGCGCATGCTGGGCCTGATGGTCGATGATTTCCTGGTCCTGCGCAAAGCCATGACCACGCGCCTGGACCACTGGCAACAACACCTGTTGCGCCCGAATGCCCGCTTCGGCAATTGGGAAGGTCTGCTGCAGGCACGCCAGACACTGCATCATCTCGAAAGTCTGTGCGAGGACCAACTCAGTGCCGTCAGCGGCTGGATCGAAACTCTGGAAGACCTGCCGCCTTCGTCCGACGCCAGTCGCCGCACGCACGAAATCCTGCTGGTACGCAGCCGCGACGTGGCCGAGCACATCGGTCGAGTCGCCCGCCACGTGCGCCTGCTCGAGCAAAGTGCCGAGACCGCCGTGCAGATTCATTTCACCATCCAGGGCAATCGCACCAATGATGTGATGCGCACGCTGACGGCCATCACGGCCATCTTCCTGCCGCTGGGCCTGATTGCCGACCTGTTCGGTATGGGGCTGGAGTTCCTGCCCTGGCTGCGGCACGAACATGGCTTCTGGTGGACACTGGCCGTGATGTGCCTGATTTCCATTGCACTGGTCGTCTATTTTTCACACAAACGCTATCTGTCGGCCAGTGACGCCCCGCCCCCGCGCCTGCGTGACAGGCCGGTGCCCCCACTTTCCCACCCCGCCAAAGGAGTGCCCCATGGACGAAACCACGCCCCGCATGAGCAATCTGTTCCTGCAACTCGGACTGGACGCCAGTGATGCTGCCATCGCTGCCTTTATCCGGAACAACCAGTTGCCCACCGATGTCAGTATCCTGGATGCCCCCTGCTGGAACCCGGCGCAGCGCCAGTTCCTGTCCGAACAGCTCAAGGCCGATGCACCCTGGGCACTGATCGTCGACCAGCTCAACGAATCCATGCACGAGGATGCGACCAAGCGCAGCACCGGACTTGACTGAGCCAGGCTTGGCCGCCTACTGACTGGTGGGCATGGCGAATTCCGCCCCCTTGGCAGTGGCCTGCGGCCAGCGCTGCATGACGGATTTCTGGCGGGTGTAGAAACGCACCCCCTCTTCTCCGTAGGCATGCATATCGCCGAACAGGCTGCGCTTCCAGCCACCAAAGCCCTGCCAGGCCATCGGCACCGGGATCGGCACATTGATGCCCACCATGCCGACCTGGATGCGACGGCTGAACTCGCGGGCGATATGCCCATCGCGGGTATAGCAGCTCACGCCATTGCCGAACTCATGCGCGTTGATCAGTTGCAGCGCCTCGCCGAAATCAGCCACGCGCATGCAGGCCAGCACCGGGCCGAATATCTCCTCGCGGTAGATGCGCATCTGCGGCGTCACGTGGTCGAACAGCGTACCGCCCAGCCAGAAGCCTGCTTCGCATCCCGGCCCGGCAGAAGCCCCCTCGAACGTGCGGCCATCGACCAGCAATTGTGCCCCTTCGGCGATGCCCTGCTCGATGTAGCCGGTAATCCGCTCGCGGGCGGCCTGCGTCACGATGGGTCCCATTTCCGCCTCCAGGTTGCGGCCATCACAAATCCTGAGCGCACGGGTACGCTCGATGAGCCTGGGCAGTACTTGCTCGGCGGTCCCTTCTCCCACGAAAACCGCCACGCTGATCGCCATGCAGCGCTCGCCAGCCGAACCGTAGGCGGCACCAATCAGGGCATCCACCACCTGATCCATGTCGGCATCGGGCATGACCACCAGATGGTTCTTGGCACCGCCAAGGGCCTGCACACGCTTGCCGTGACGCGCTCCGGTCTCATAGATATGGTTGGCGATCGGTGTGGAGCCGACGAACGATACCGCCTGCACGTCGGGATGCACCAGCAGTGCATCGACCGCCTCCTTGTCGCCCTGCACCACATTGAAAACGCCATCCGGCAATCCTGCCTGGCGCAACAGCTCAGCCATGAAAAGACTGGGGCCGGGATCGATCGGACTGGGCTTGAGCACAAAGGTATTGCCGGTCGCCAGCGCTACCGGAAACATCCACATCGGCACCATGACCGGAAAGTTGAATGGCGTGATGCCGGCCACGACACCCAGCGGCTGGCGCAGCGTCCAGTTGTCGATGCCGGTGCTGACCTGCTCGCTGAAATCCGTTTTGAGCAGTTGCGGAATGCCGCAGGCGAACTCGACGATTTCGATGCCTCGCGTGACTTCGCCCTGGGCGTCAGTAAATACCTTGCCATGCTCGGCCGTGATCATATGCGCCAGATCGTCACGATGCGCATTGAGCAGTTCCAGAAAACGGAACAGGATGCGGGCGCGGCGCAGCGGCGGCAATGCGCTCCAGGCCGGAAATGCCGTGCGGGCAGCCGCCACGGCCGCATCGACATCGGTCGCGGACGACAGTTGCACCTGCCCTGTCACGATGCCGCTGGCGGGATTGAACACCGGCTGTTGCCGGCCGCTGGAGGCGGCAGCGCGATGACCGGCGATCCAGTTGGAAACAAGTGCTGTCATGATCAAACCTCGCAGAAAAAATGGCCACAGGACTGTGTCAGCCCGAGCGATACAGTCCCCGGAAAATGCGCTTCAGTTTAGGAAGCCACCTGATTTTTGAGAAGTCCGAAAAATCGACTACATTGTTTGAAAAATCAAACAATCCTCCCTTCGACCATTGCCGTACCCGACCTTGATCGTTATCGACGCTGCCTCATGTCCAAGCACACCTCCGCACACACCGGGGCTACGCCCCCTGCATCGCTCGATCCGGCGCTGTGTGCCCACCCTGTCTTTTCCGACCTGCATCTGCTGACCCTGATCGGCGAGACACGCAGCTATACCCAGACCGCACGCCGCCTCGGACTGTCCAAGGCCACGGTCAGCCAGCGCATCTCCGCCCTGGAGCGGGCGACCGGCGTCCCCCTGGTCAGGCGCACGACACGTGCCGTGACGCTCACGGCAGCCGGCCTGCAACTGGTGGAGGACACTCGCCCGGCCTTTGCCCGGATAGAACAGAGCTTTGCGGCCGTTCGCGATCTGGCCAGCCAGCCGCGTGGCCTGGTACGGCTGACGGCACCTGTGGCATTGGGGCGTCAGTACGTCATGCCGATGCTGGCCGATTTTCTGTCCAGACATCCCGAAATCCGTGTCGAACTGGACCTGAACGACCGGCTGGTTCATCTCGGGCAGGAAGGCTTTGACCTCGCCATCCGCCACACGCACACGCCGCCCGACAGCAGTGTCGCCTGGCCCCTGTGCGACACCCGTTCGGTGCTGGTCGCCAGTCCCGACTATCTGGCGCGCTGCGGCACGCCTGCCTGCCCCGAAGACCTGGTCCGCCACGCCTGTCTGGTCTACCTGCGGGCCGGGCTGGCCGCATCAAGCTGGACCCTGGCGCGGACGCGCCGTCGCCAGCCCCCCGAACAGGTCAGCGTCCCGGTCTGGGGACCGATCAAGGCCAACAACAGCGAAACCCTGCGCGATGCAGCGCGGGCAGGACTGGGCATTGCCCTGCTGCCCGATTTCAGTGCCATGCCCGCGCTGCAACCGGTTGCGCAGGCAGGGCCGGAAGGGCACCCTGTCCGCGCACCGTCCCTGGTCATCGTCCTGCCGGATTGGGAGCCGCAGGGTTTTTTCGGTGCCCGCATCTACGCCATCCGCCCCTGGACACCCCAGGTGCCGCGTGCCGTGCAATGCCTGGTCGAATTCCTGCGGGCAGGTTTTGCCGAGATCAGCCGCGGCTGGCCAGAACGGCCACTGCCAGGCCAATCAGACATAAGCCGGTAATGCGCTCCACAGCAGGCAGGATACGGGCAAACCGGCCCAATATCGCCCGGTTGCCGATCGCCAGGGCCACCAGCACATCCCAGCCCAGTACCACCCCGAACATCCACAGGCCATAGCCCGCCAGCAGCAGATCCGGTTGCTGGCCCAGCATGGTGGCCAGACTCACATAGAACAGCGCATTCTTGGGATTGAGGCCCCCGGACATGAAGCCCATCATGAAATTGCGCCACCAGCCTACCGGCCCCGGCAGCCCCCTTGCCGTGGGCGGCCTGTCCCGGGTCTCCTGCGCCACCGCATCAGGCAGTATCAGCGGCGTACGGCCGGCATGGCGCAGGAACAGCCATCCCAGATACAGCAGATACAGGCATCCCGCCCACTGTACGACTTCGAACAGCAGACTGCCCGTACGGAACACCGAGACACCGCTGAAGGCCAGCACGATGAATACGGCATTGGCGATCGCCACCCCTGCACACACCCCGGCCGCCAGGCGCCAGCCCTGCACTGCCGATGTCCGTGCGATCAGGAAAAAGTCCGGCCCTGGCGACAGCAACGCCAGGAAGTGCGCCACGGCCACCATCAGAAACTGCTCCATCGTTTCATCACCCGCAATTGCAACGGGCAGGAGTCTGACGCAGGGCACGCCACCTGTATTGAATGAAATTGCAGCCTGGGCCTGTCACGGTGCCAGGCCCCCACCGACGTCCGTTCAGCGATAGCAGCCCGGCGTCGCACCGGCATGTGCCTTGAACATCCGCTGAAAGTGACTCTGATCCGAAAAACCCAGCCCATGGGCAACTTCGGCAATCGCCCGGCCCGCCCGCAGGTGCATCCTGCCCTGGTTGATCCGGTCATTGAGCCACCAGGCATGCGGCGTCATCCCGGTAGCGGCACGAAAGACACGGATCAGGCGATAACGGTTCATGCCCGCCACTGCTGCCAGCTCTGCCAGGGGGACGGGAACCTGTGCACTCTGCAGCACCTGCATCACCGGCACCAGGGCAACGGGGGCCAACTGCACAGCCTGCGCCAGCGGCTCGATGGCCGCCGCACCCACCAGCCCTTCCACCAGAAAGGCTTGCAGTGCCCTATCCTTGGTCGCGACTGGAGCCGCAGAAAACAGCAAATCATTGAGGGCGCAAAAGCGGGCATAGCGCGCGGGATCGTGCGACAGCCCGACCCGGTGACCAGACAGCACCTGCGCATCCCCCCGCAACGCCACCGGCATCGACAGCACACGACGCACCCAGCGATCATCGAGATGCAGCATCTGATAGCTCCAGGCCGCCCCCGGTTCGGGATTGCAGGCATGCACATGTCCGGCCGGGACGAAGACCAGTGTGCCCGGCCCGATCGGTACGGTACCGACGCGATCCGCGCTGAACCGGCTGCGCCCTGCATCGACTGCACCGATCGACCAGGTCGGATGGCTGTGAGGCCGATAGCAGGCACGGCTGGCGCATGCCCTGCGGCTTTCCACATGGGGCATGGCAGGATCATGCCAGAACCGGGTGCCGCGCTCGCCGCCCCCGGCCATATCATCCTGGATAGTGTCCGACACCTTTTCTCCTGCAGAATCAGGCTACAATTGCACCTGCAATTCTATCCGGTCCATGGGTTCCCTTACCCCATTCGTCAAAAAGGTCTCCAATGACTACGCTGTCCACACAACGTCAGCCCTGGCTGCTGGCGCTGCTCGTTTCGTTCCACATCCTGATCATCATCGCCAGCAATTACCTGGTGCAGTTGCCGATCACGCTGTTCGGCTTCCACAGCACCTGGGGCGCCTTCAGTTTTCCCTTCATTTTCCTGACCACCGACCTCACGGTACGGCTGCTGGGCAAATCACCGGCACGGCGCGTGATCGCCCGCGTCATGCTGCCTGCCCTGG
The DNA here is from genome assembly GCF_040137905.1 of Corticimicrobacter sp. NCBI lineage: Bacteria > Pseudomonadati > Pseudomonadota > Betaproteobacteria > Burkholderiales > Alcaligenaceae > Corticimicrobacter > Corticimicrobacter sp. The sequence goes on along the minus strand of NZ_JBEFDG010000021.1, from coordinate 2,000 downwards.
TAGCCTCCTATATCGTTTCGGTGCTCTTTCACGACGGCGTCTTCAGCGGACTGGCTGCGCTGGGCGAATTCAATAGCTTCGTGTTCCGCATCGCCCTGGCCAGCTTCACGGCCTATGTGCTGGGCCAGTTGATGGACATCCAGGTCTTTGACCGGCTGCGCCGCCAGCATCGGGCCTGGTGGATTGCCCCCGCCGCCTCCAGCGTGGTGGGGCAGGCAGTCGATACGCTGGTGTTCTTCGGCGTGGCCTTCTGGCGCAGCAGCAACCCGTTCATGGCCGAGCACTGGGTCGAGATCGCGCTGGTCGACTATGTGATCAAGCTCGCCGTCAGCCTGCTGATGTTCGTACCGATGTACGGCCTCCTGCTCAACATGATCGTGCGCCACCTGCAGCGCAAGGCAGAACCGGTTCCGGCATAACACCTGCGGGGGCAAGACGTGTACGATTACCTGACGGGCCCACAGGCCGGACCTCGAACAGGAATTGCCCCGTGCATATCATCCCGCGACTGGTTGCCTATACCCTTGTCTGTACACTGGTAAATTACACCGCCCAGATCGGGCAGACTTCTGCCGGACTGATTTTCTTCTGGCCAGGCAACGCCCTGGCCGCCATGCTCGCCATGCACTGGCGCAGCCGATGCCAGCACAGCTGCAAACAGCGGCTGGTCACTTTCATGCTGCTGTTCATGTCGGGCCATTACGCCGCATCGCTTCTGGTGCAGCAACAGATGACGCCACTGCAGCAATTCTATGCCTGCCTGACAGATACGCTCTGCATCCCGATCTATGCCGCATGTACGCAACTCGTACTCAGGCAGCGCCGATATTACCGGGCCCATATGCGCAGCATCCTGCTGATCGTGCCCATCACGATGACTGCCATCATCCAGGGAATCATTGCGGGTGTATTCCTGGCACGCCTGATTCCGCTGGGCACACCCGGTTTCGTCGCCATAGACTGGACCAGCGAACAAATATTTTCCGGCCTCATTGTCTCGATGCTTCTGTCCGGCATCCTGTCACACAAGCGCAGCCTCCGTGCCAATCCACTCCGCATGCCGATGTTCCTGCTGATCATCTCGCTGGCCTGCGCACAGGTACTCATGCTGTTTTCCGACTGGCTCAGTCTGGTCACCATTCTGGTTCTGCCCAGCCTCATTGCCCTGATCCGCCTGGGTTTTGCATGGACCATTCTCATCACCGGCTGTTTCATGCTGCTGGCTGCGGCAAGCCGGATTCACTTCTATCTGTCGCTCTATGACTACCGCCAGGGCAACACACTGTTTCACGAGATTTTTTCCAACCGGTTCGACTTTGCCATGACCGCCATCCTGATTATCGTCATGGCAGAAATCATGAGCCGCAACCGACGGCTGATGGCGCACATCAAGGCGAAGGCCAACACCGACCCACTCACCCAGCTTTGCAACCGGCGCTCAGTCCTGCAGGCCATCAGCCGCCACACAGGCAGGCAGAACCTCGGCATCGCCATCCTGGATGTCGATAATTTCAAGGCCATCAACGATCATTACGGCCATGACGTCGGCGACCGGGTCCTCACGCAGTTGTCGCAGATACTGCGGCACAGGGTACGCGCCCAGGACATACCGGCAAGATGGGGCGGCGAAGAGTTCCTGGTGATTTTTCCCGATATCGCACCGACATCGTTTCCGGACACCTGCCAGCGGATCATAAAGGCCATCCGCGAACAGCCCCTGATGGAAAATGGTGCTCCCATTGCATTCACTGCCAGCCTGGGCGGCGTCTTCATTTCCAAATTCGAAACCGGTCATTTCGAGCAGGCCATCGTCTTTGCCGACAGCCTTTTGTACCAGGCCAAGCAAACGGGCAAGGACAAGGCCATTGTCGCCATGGATTATCTGCCCGGTCATCCCTCTGCAACTGCACAGAAAGCGGCATAGAAACGCGTGGGATGCCACACAGGGAAGCCCACGGCACGCTACACTCCCAACACCATCACACCATCGTCATCAAGCT